>JAYVLL010000121.1:0-20306 GCA_043759495.1 Candidatus Altimarinota bacterium | reverse complement strand
TACAGAAATCGAAAGTACTGAGAAGTGGAAGAAGGGACTTTTGCAGGGGATGTTTGTATAACTACACTATCACCTGATAATATAGTGATATTGTTTTGACAGTGTACCACATTTTCATATGATACTATCACTTGATACGATACTCATAATGTTCTGATAGTATGCTTCTCTATAAAATCCCTACCCCCGATATATCTACCATCTCAGATGAGAGAAAAAAATATCTCGCAGAAATGATGTTCCATATATATGTGAAGTACGATCTCGAAGAATATTCGGATGAGAAGTACTATCCATGGGAAAAGGTGAAGTATCTCACTCTCCCTCCTGAACTCGAATCACCAGAGGAACTCTGGTATATCATACGATGACGCAGATATGGTCGTTCCACGCCCATACAAAATACTGATGGTACTCGTTTTAGTTTTAAAAAAGTAAATTTCCTCGAAGAACTCTTGCATAATCTCGATCTTTCCCTTGGAGGGTCTTTTCTTGGTGCAGATCTCACAAAGGATGAGAAAAAAATATTTCTCCAAAATGGTATAGCAGAAGAAGCTATATCATCGAGTCAGATAGAGTGAGCACTCACGAGTTCGAAGGTGGCACGAGAGATGATTGCAAAATGACGAAAACCAATAACGAGAGATGAGAGAATGATACTGAACAACTATCGAGCAATGAACTATATCAAGGATGAGCTCACGAAAGAAAACCTCACGAAAGAAAACCTCATTGCACTACAGGTTATGCTCACTGATGGTACTCTAGAGAATCCTGATGAAGTATGAAGACTGAGAACAAACGATGACATGATCGTTGTCCAAGATAGAATCACAGGGGAAGTGTATCACAATCCACCCTCAGAAGAGGAACTCATCAAAGAACTAGATACCTTGATGCAGTATGCTAACGATACGGATGAATCAGGTTTTACGCATCCTTTTATAAAATGAATAATACTCCACTTTTGGATAGGCTTTCTTCATCCATTTTGTGATGGAAATGGCCGTACAGCGAGAGCGATATTTTATTGGTATCTCCTCAAGAAATGATATTGGGGTTTTAGTTATATCCCTATTTCACAAACTATCAAAAGCTCGAAAAAACAATATACCGATGCCTATCTCTATAGTGAACAAGATGGAAGTGATCTGACTTATTTTATTGTATATATAGCAAACAAAACCAACTTAGCTTTCGAGGAATTTAAAAAATATGTGAACAAAAAAAGGAAAGAACAAAAGTGACTCATATCTGAACTCTCACATCTCAAGCTCAATGATAGACAAAACAAGCTGATAGGATACTTTATGGAAAATCCAAAATGATTCACAAATGTTACTATTCATAAAAACTACTATAATATTTCGATTAATCCAGCAAAAAATGATCTCGAAGAACTTTTAAGAAAATGATTTCTCATAAAAGAAAAACAAGGAAAATATGTAAACTATTATCCTGCTCATAACCTCTCAGAACTCTTATAATTATGGTACACCAATCCGAACAAACTCTCGAAAACAATCTCATCAATCAACTCATAGATCTCGACTATACACGAGTCCAGATACGAGATGAAAATGAACTTATCACGAATCTCCAGAGACAACTCGAGATCCACAATCAGACGACTTTCACTCCGAGAGAATTCGATAAGATTATGAACCACCTGAACAAGGGGAATATTTTCGAACGAGCCAAGACACTCAGAAACAAGATGCAACTCATACGAGATGATGCAAGTGTGGATTGGATTGAGTTTATCAATATGGATTTCTGGTGTCAGAACGAGTTCCAAGTGACCAATCAAGTCACGATAGAGTGAACCTATCAGAATCGATATGATGTCACTCTCCTCATCAACGGACTCCCACTCGTACAGATAGAGCTCAAGAGGCGTGGTATGGAGCTCAAGGAGGCGTTCAATCAGACCCACAGATATAGCAAGCACTCATACGCAAGTGGAAGTGGTTTATTCCAGTATATTCAGCTCTTTGTGATATCGAACGGGGTGAATACGAAGTATTATGCCAATAATCGAAAACAATCATTCAAACAAACGTTTTTCTGGGCAGATGAAACTAATCAGAATATCACGAAACTTGAGAGCTTTGCAGATGCATTTCTCGAACCATGTCATATCGCAAAGATGATCACTCGGTATATCGTGCTCAATGAGACTGATAAGATGCTCATGGCTCTCCGTCCATATCAGTACTATGCAACTGAGGCGATTATCGACCGTGTTAAGAATACGGATAAAAATGGATATATCTGGCATACGACAGGAAGTGGAAAGACGCTCACATCGTTCAAGACGAGTCAGATTCTCACTCGTATGCCTGAAGTAGATAAGGTAGTATTTGTAGTAGATCGCAAGGATCTTGATTATCAGACCACCAAGGAATTCAATAGTTTCTCAAAAGGAAGTATCGATGGTACGGATAATACAGGAGCTCTCGTAAAACAACTCCTCGGAGAACCAAAGCTCATCGTCACAACTATACAGAAGCTCAATACTGCAATTTCCAAGGATAGGTATCTTGCAGAGATGCGACCAATACAAGGTAAGAAGATTATATTCATCTTCGATGAGTGTCATCGGAGCCAATTCGGAGATACACACAAGCGAATCGTGAAATTCTTCACGAATAAACAAATGTTCGGCTTCACAGGAACTCCCATACTTGCTGAAAATAATAATGGATGAAAAACTACCAAAGATCTCTTTGAGGATTGTCTTCATAAATATGTTATCACGGATGCAATTCGAGATGAAAACGTACTTCGCTTTTCAGTGGAATATGTCGGGAAATACAAGCAAAAAGAATGATCAAATACAGCTCTCGATATAGAAGTAGAAGATATAAATACGAAGGAACTTCTCGAAGACCCAAGACGACTTGGAAAAATTACTGATTATATTATCGCTCAGCATAATATCAAGACTCATAATCGATACTTCACAGGAATGTTCTGCGTGAATAGTGTCGATACACTGATCAAGTATTATGAGATTTTTCGTGATCGGAAAAATGCTGGACTCCATGATCTACGGATCGCGACTATATTCTCATATGGAGCCAACGAAGATGACAAGGATGCCAACGGTATCATAGATGATGTCAATCTGGATATCGCAGAGAGCGAAATAAATACTCATTCTCGGGATAAGCTCGACGAATTCATCGGAGATTATAATACGATGTTTGGAACGGCATTTTCCACGAAAGACTCGACCCTGTTCTATAATTATTACAACGATATCGCAAAGAAGGTAAAAGAACGACAAATAGATATACTCTTGGTTGTAAATATGTTTTTGACGGGATTCGATAGCAAAACGCTCAATACTCTCTATGTTGATAAAAATCTGAAATACCATGGACTCGTTCAGGCGTTCTCTCGTACCAATCGAATATTGGATGAGAAAAAGTCAGCAGGAAATATCGTCTGTTTCCGAAATCTAAAAAAAGCTACAGACGAGGCGATCACACTCTTTTCGAATAAAGAAGCCATCGATGTGGTCATACTAGAGCCACTTGAGATCTATGTAAAGAAATTTAACGATACTCTCATCAGGTTGTTCCAACTTGTCCCTACGGTAGACTCTGTAGATGGTCTTCTCTGAGAAGATGCACAATTACAATTTGTTCACCTCTTTCGAGAACTCCTCAGGATCAAGAATACCCTCATCACATTCTCCGATTTTTCTCACAAGACTCTCAATATCGATAAGCAAACTTTCGAAGACTACAAGAGTAAATATCTCGATATATATGATCGAGTTCGACAAGAGAACTCCAAAGAAAAAGTCTCGATTCTCGAAGATGTTGATTTCGAACTCGAACTCATACGAAGAGACGAGATCAACATCGACTATATCATCGCACTCATTGCTAATCTCCTCTGAGCAACAGATGCGAGTAAATTAAGACAAAAGAAGGCTATTCTCGATATCATCCAATCAGATCCAGTTCTCAGGAGTAAAAAGGAGCTCATAGAAAAATTCATCGAAGAGAATCTTAGTGGAATCAAAAACAGTGATGATATCAACTCAGAATTCGAGGAATTCATGCAAATGCAAAAAAATGAACACTTCATAAAACTCTGTGAGGAAGAATGAATCGATAGGGAGCAATTCGGAGAAATATTATCAACTTATCTCTATACGGGGAAAATGCCAATTATCGAAGATGTAGTAAAGACGAAAACGAGTCCTGTACGATTGGCTGAACGCAAGCCATTTTATGAAAAAATCCTTGGGAAATTGAAAGACTTTGTAGAGAAATTTGAATCGTAGTAAAACACAAAAATACCCACCATTTCTGGTGGGTATTTTTTATTATTTGCCCCGATCTATTGGCTTCTGTACCTCGAAGTAATAGTAATGGGTGCAAGTTCTAACTCAAGTCTGGGGGGAGATGGCGGGAACTTCCCCCGCGTGCAAGGAGATAATTGCGATGATTCTAGGATAAAAACTCGATTCTTCCAATACATACAATCCTTTATTCAGCCAAAAACACCTTCCAGAGAGGAATAACTCGAATGGTCACATCATTTATGATGATAATCTCTTCGTGATCATACGTAATAATTATTCACTCTTTCAAATGAAAGGTATCCATAGCCTCCAAGATTCCTTTTATCTCACGCTCTCGATTCTCGAAAGTGAGTTCATAGCATACTTGTATTGTTTCCGTAATACTATTGCCATTCTTTATCACAAAGTCGCATTCTCATTTTTTTTGGAAATAATAAAACTTCTTTTCATTGCGAAAAAGATGAATTGCATAGAGATTCTCGAGTTTTTTTCCAAGGTTAGGAGAATAGTTATTCGAGAGAAGCGTAAATCCATTATCTGAAAGATAGATTTTTTTCGGGGAAAGCAATGATTTTCGAGGAGAAAAGGAAAATCGATCGACAGAAATCATAAAAAATGCCTCCTCTAGATGATGAAAATAATTCGCAAGTGTTTTCTTGGATCATTCGATCTTTTGATTCACGAGATATTCATGGAATTTCCCTATAAAAAAAGTGGTAGTATAGGAATCTAGAACATATTTCATCAAGTATTCGAAAAGGAAACGAGCTTTTATACCGTGTCGCTCAAGTACATCTTTGTAGAAAATTGTTTCATAGTAGTTCTCAAGAGTTTTTTTCTTAGCACTCAGATCTTTATCGAGGAGAGCAGGAAATCATCCATTCTCCAGATACGAGGTAAATTCATTCATGAGATCACCTTTTCGAAGTGAGTATTCTATATTTTTTATATCAAAATTACGATACGTGAGAATCTCCCGGAATGAAAATGGAAGCATAAGAATATGGGAATATCGTCCACGGAGCTCTGTGGATATCCCTTCGATAAGGAGCTTCGAGCTACTTCAAGAGATTATGATCCTATATCACTGATCCTTAAAGGTTCGTAAGGCTTTTCCATAGTCACGAACATTCTGTATTTCATCAAAAAATAGATACTTTGGTTTTTTTCCATAGAGTTCATAGTGAGCATCGATAATATCAGAAAAATGGATCATCGTAAAGTGATGAATTCGATAATCCTCGAAATTAATAAAAACGATATCCTCTTTTTTTACATTCAAAATTAGTTCTTCTATAATCTGATACATAAAGTACGTCTTCCCTGCTCGACGAGGTCAGATAACAGCAAGAATATCATCAATATTTTTATCGTATGTGTACGATCTTTTTGTTACCACAGGAGGAGTTGATTCTTGCCATTCTGTGAGAATCTTTTTGAATATTTCTTTCATATTATGTATTATAGTTACACATAGAACATTATTTGTGTGTATTGTACTAATTCATAGTTAAAAATCAAACAATAAAATAACCCCGATGTATCAGAGTTATTTTTGCTTTATGTTGAGTAAATTTGCTTCCTTCAATTGTAAGGTCTTTACATATGAAACAATGGTGGAGATGGCGGGAACTGCCCCCGCGTGTAAGGAGGTACTTGCGATGATTCTACTCTCTGTAGTTGATCCTAGATACGATATTGCGACGAGAAAACCAACAAAATGAGCAATAACGGATAATTTCAAAGACTCATATTCCTAGATAATTATCAGAAATTCAGAATATGGACTTATAATACATCTTTCCCCTATAAGTTTCAGAGAAAAATGGTTGTAGCAGGCCATACGGCACTCATCCGCCGTGGCGGAGGCTACACTCTCGAGCGATTAGGCAGCGAGAGCGAATGCTGAATTAGGAGCAGTTACACGAGAACCGAAGTTCTTTGCAACAGCAGAAAGACGAGCAAGTGGTGATGTGTTTGCATCTAGATTTTCCCCTTTGATGACGAGGCGAGGCGCCCCGAGAGAGCACAGAGCAAGTACGAGTCTCCTTATCGAATACTATATCATCCCCAGATGAATAGTGAAAAAACCGAAAGTTTACCATAAAAAGTCAAAACAATATATGGGAACAGTACATATTAAAGATCAATTTGCGCACGCATTATAGGAAAAAAGTGGAAATATCCAAAACCTTTCACCTATTTTTCACACAAAAACTCCCGAGTATACCAATAACTCGGGAGAAACACTGATGATGAGGCACTATCGAGGATGGAGTGTGGAAAGGATGGTCTTCGCACTCGGTGAGTCGAGATCTCACTCGATCACAGCGATTCCATTCGAGAGACGTGAGTACGCGCGTGGCATACCTTTCGGTAACGTGGCGTCTATGACATCTATAGGCGTATCAGGATAGAAGGTCACTCGTACTTTTCCATCTGCTGAGACCTTTCGAGTCGGGGACTCTGTGACGGTAACGGTATCAGATTTTTCTGACTCAGTACTCGAATACGTATCTCACTCGACCGATCGGAATCAGTATGCGAGCGTATTATTCCAGTATGGATTCGCGACAGTGAGCTTCTTTTGTGTACTACCACTAGGTGACGCGAGAAGAGCACTATAGGAGTCAAAATTATCAGTGGAACTATAGATTCCGACGAGGACCAAGAGTGTGAAAATCGCTGAGATCCACTCCGTACCCTGTCGACGATGATGTCTATGGATGGGATGTTTCATAACCTATTTACAAAAAGAGCAAAATAATTATAGCACATATTTCACATGAGTCAATACTATTGAAATATAAAAACTAATTGTCAAATACCATTTTTTGTAAAAAATGGATTTTTTCCGCAAAAAAAGTATAGTTTGGCTTAGAATAAAACAAATAAAGTTAATAAAACCTATTTAAAAATCGATACTCCCTGATTTTATGCCGGAAAACATTATTCATCTCATAACGATTCTCTATGCGAGTGCATGAGCTATTGCCCTACTTTGATTCTTTCCTACACTCAAAGATCTTTTTCTCAAGGGAAAAAATAGTGCAAATCCTATAACTGCGCTCACTTGGGCAACAACAAACGGAATTGCTACACTCTATGGATATTTTGTAGTTGATGATTTTCTCTTTACTCTTATATCCTGAGTATCTTGTTGTTGTTTCATAGCGATTTCTAGCATGAGTTTTTATCTTTCTAAAAAATGAATTTCCTATGAGTCTCACACTCTTTAATACCCTCACTCGCACACTCGAACCATTCAAGCCACTCAAACAAGATGTAGTAAAAGTCTACTACTGTGGACCAACACCATACAACTATGCTCACATAGGAAATCTGAGAGCTTATCTCTTCGAGGATTTTGTTATTCGTATCCTACGATTCCTCGGATACAAAGTCAAGACTGTCATGAATATCACAGATATTGATGACAAGACCATCCGTGATAGTCAGAAGTCTGGGAAATCACTCTTAGAATTCACTGAATTCTATACAAAAGCATTTCTCGAAGATATCGATAAGCTCCATATACACCGTGCTGACACTATAGCCCCGATTTCGACACTCATTCCTGAGATGGGAAAGCTCATCCAATGACTTCTGGACAAAGGATATGCTTATCTCGCCGAAGATGGAAGCATTTACTACAGTGTCAGTAAGTTCAAAAAATATGGGAAACTCGCGAATCTGGACTTCAAGGGAATGATATCGAGCGTACGTATAAATAATGATGAATATGATAAAGAACAGGTGGCAGATTTTGCACTCTGGAAGGCTTATGATCAGGAAAGTGATGGGGAGAATAAGTGGAAGATTCAATTAACAATTAATAATTCACAATTAACAATTGTCGGGAGACCTGGTTGGCATATCGAATGTAGTGCGTGTAATCGGCATTTTTTCGGTGATCAGATCGATATCCACATGGGAGGCATCGATAATCTCTTTCCTCACCACCAGAATGAAATCGCACAGACTGAGGCATTCACAGGAAAACAGTTCTCGAAGTATTGGCTCCATGGTGGCCACCTTCTCGTCGATAATAAAAAAATGGCAAAAAGTGCGAATAATTTTTATACCCTCCGAGATATTATCTCCGTCATGTCGACGAAAGGAGGCATCCTGTCCTGAGAAAAAAAGCAAGATTTCTCTCCCGAGGACTCGGGATCGAAATGACAGACACAAAAAGAACAACTCTTCTACAGAGGATTCCGCCTCATGGCACTCCAGAATCAATATCGAGAGAATTTTAACTTTACATTCGAGCGACTGACTGGGGCTATCAATACAATCAAGTGACTCGATGAGATGATGAAGCGACTCGGACGATATCTCATGACGCTTCCTGAAACAGATCCACTCAGGAACTCTCACGGAAAGATGAAGTTCCATGATATTGCCCGTGAGTTTCGTGAGAATCAACAGGCATATATGCAGGAATTCCTCGAACATATCGAGAATGATTTCGATACCAATATGGCGATGACGACCATATTCGAGTACCAGAGCTACGTGAATAGCGGTATCGATGAATCACTCTTCTCACGAGAGGAGACCAAGTCCCTAATCGATCTCCTGAAGAGCTGGGATGAGGTAGTAGCAATTTTTGATTTCTCACTCCTCGAAGATACTGCAATCATACCGAAAGAGATCGAAGCCCTCGCAGTCGCTCGCATAGAGGCTAAAAATAGAAAAGATTGGACTGAAGCTGATCGAATCCGGGATAAGCTCACATGACTTGGTTGGAATATGATCGATGAGGCAGGTGGGAAGTGGAGAGTAGAAAATGTAGTGCCCAAATAGAAAAATAATAACTGTTAACTTCCTAAGTTAGACCTCCAATCATAAAAACTATGCTTATTATTTTCGTCTCTCTAATGAAGCTAACAACTTGGCTCTTTGGGCGTTTGTTTTTTTTTTCATGTTTGTTACTTTTCTTTTTTTATTAATATCTTTAACTCGTTCGAGTATTTCTGCCTCGGTAGGTTGTGAAACTAAAAAGTTTCAAGCAGAATCGAGAAAATTATGAGATTTGTCCCTTAAATCATTAAAATAACTTAAAAACTCATTATAGTCATCAGTATCCTCTATCATTTTCTTCATTTTAGCTATATACACCTTTTCGAGTCTTATATTTTCATGTTCTGTGGCTTTTCCATTTGATGAACTCAATTCAGGCATAAAGTGATCTGATGTCAGTAAATCTCTGACCTCCTTCTGGTATGTTGGAGATAATAAACCACAAGTAATGGATTTAGGAGATACAGCTCAAAGTGCATCGCTTATTGCCCTTCTGGTATCTATAGTAATACCAGGAACTAACTCATCTAACATAGTCCATCATTGTGACCTGAAGAAAGCAATAGGATCCTCCATAAATGCTTCGAATGATCGTACAACTCTTGGGGAATATCAAAGTCTTAATCAATAATTTGGAAAGAACATTGTAACTGGTTTTTCTATTGGAACCAATGATCAGCAAATTTTCTGAAGTCTTAGGTATGCCTCTGGTTTATTGAGTCCGAACTTTTCTTGAAAGAACTCCTGAAGTACGTAAGTATTATCATAAGTAAAACTCTGTAATTTTTCTATAGTACTAATATGCGCTTCTGGTGGATAAAACAATAAAACTTCTCATGTTACTGCATCAATTTGCCTTTCTCATGTATGAAATTTTCGTATCACACGATAAATTTTACGTTCTCAATAAACTGGATACTCACTTACTAGAGTGGCAATAGTTTCCCACTTATTCTTTTGCTCTGGATATTCTTTTTTGCTCTTTTGTTGTGAAAGATTGTGATCATGAGTTACCCTCATGACCTCTTGATAATCTACCACAACCCTTAATCAAGATATATCAGGAATATCAATAGAAGGTTTTTGGATATACGATCAACCTGATGTATTATATTTATTTACTCATGCAAAATGCGATCAACCGAGTATTTGTGAAAAAAGTATTTGAGAGTTTCGATCGTCTTTATCGATAAAATCAATCACATAACCAACTTTATTGAGATCTTTTTCATCGAGCCGAATTCACCTTCATCATCTTTGCTCTACATCGACAAGTGAACAAGAGGGGGCAAGATTAAAAACTACACTTACAGAAGGTACATCAAATCATTCTATAAGAACTTTTACATTTATAAGAGCTCGTATCTTTCATTGTTCTAGGTCTTGAATATACCTATTACGATCCTTCTTTTTTGTTGTACCTGTGATAAGTCATACTGAAATTCATCTTTGTTGGAATATTTTCTCTAGAGCTTCCGCATGTTTCACTCAAGAACAATAAAAAACTGCCTTTGATCCTGGAAATCATTTCTCGAATAAATCTACAGCACTCTGATTACGAGACAGGGTATTGATAGCCTGTTCTAATTGATCCTCATCGTATTTTCATTCAGAGATTTTTATACCACTGAGATCAATATCTGTTGTATGAGCATGTATAGTTCGTGTCTCAGATAAAAGTCATTCTTCTATAGCTTCAGATAGGCTCATCTCATGGATTAACGTTTTTAATAATTTTCCTAGATGTTTGTTGTCAGCATATTTTGGTGTTGCAGTAAATCATAATACTATTCCTGTGAGTCAATCAACAATAGTTGATACTTTAGAAGAGAGACTATTATGAGCCTCATCAAGTATAACCAGAGGATATGTATCACTTGAGACATTACCTGCATTGAATTGCTGAATTAAAGAATCGTATGTAATTACAGTAATAGTATTAGAAAAATCTTTCTTTTGATCTGAAAACACTGCGCCAATATCGGTAATTCAGTATTCATGTGCACGTTCAATAGTTTGAGTAACTAGCGTTTTAGTTGGCACTACGATGAGAGATTTTAATCATAGTGCTTCTATAAGTTTCATAAAAATTGCCGTTTTACCTACTCAAGTAGGAAGTTTTATATATCCTTTCTGCCTTCCTGATTCTAAAAATTCTACCAAATCACGAAATACGCTGATTTGTCTCCTATTTCTTAAAGAGTTTGACTTTCCAGACTCATGTTTATCTAAAAATTCTTGAGCATTATTAAGGGATTGGATCATCCTGTATTCAGCAGTGTCAGGAAGTGGACTCATATTTCATACTTCACCTTTCTTTAATTCTCGAAGATATTGAACATAAAGCTCCCATCTTAGAAGAAATTCTTCAGTGTAATTATCTCATCTATTATCCGTATCTAGGAAATCAGGAAAAATTTCCCCTCAAGATAATTCATTTATTTCTCCTTGTTGAAAAGCTAGTTCATCCGATGTTTTATATCTAAGCATAGATTACTATTCATTAATTACAGTTCCATGATCCCCTCTCCTATTATATATAGATGTAGTATTTGTCAATTATTTTTTCTTATTTTTAATAATTTTCTTGAAAAAGAATGTATTTTCCATACACTTCAAAATATGTTCATCTCACAGATTTCATCATGTCGTCGCCGAAATACTCTCATCGAGGGTTTTTTTCGGGTGTTGTAGACTGATCTACGAATCTCGGAAACAGCTCTCGCATGGGAGCTGTTTTTATTTTTTCACTATTTTTACCTCTATGGGACGTACGATATAACCACAGGAAACGGATGTTTCCCAGCACTCGAGAGAGTAGCCTGTTCATCACGATACCCCGACTATTTCATACCAGATATAGTCAGACTCAGATCATCTGTACCTGCATGAGTGCTTCGAGTACTGACCCTCGAAGAGATCGAGTCACATCTCTGAGAATTCACACTCTACACACGACATGGTCAGAGTATCGGTTGCTCGAGAATGATAGATCAGTGAAGTTGCCTAGAAATAGCTTCGGTCGTCAATCAGGATAGATGAATCGGCCAGATTATCACTGCAGGCGCGATGGAGATAGCGAGGCTAAAGAGAAAAAAACTCTTTGCTATCACATCATGAGTCTATGAGAGAACCCTCGAACAATCATGATGGAGGTTCGCGAATGGACAATTTCCTGAAAGAGAAAAGTATTCTCCAGGCAAAAATACATGGCTCTATACTCCATCGAAGAATCATGAATGCTAGTTTCTCATATTTTCTCTCGATTTTTTCTATTTTTTCTCTATACTTCCGTCTATGCAAAATATCCAGTCGATCATCCGCACATCGATCCAGTCGCTCTATGGTCTCGAGCTCCAGGTAGATATGATCGAGATCTCACCAGCACCCAAGAGAGAGCTCGGTGAGTACTGTATCGGAGTCTTCACCCTCGCGAAACCGCTTGGAAAGAGTCCGAATATCATCGCTTCTGAGATCGCAACAGAACTCGCGAAGCATACTGATATTTTCCTTTCTACCAATGCATTCGGAGGATATGTAAACTTCTTTCTGTCTGATAGTGTATGGATGAAGCTATTTCAAGGCATCGTCATTGCGAGCGAAACGAAGTGAAGTGCGGCAATCCAGGAAGCAAAAGATACAGAAAAAAATCCTCAGTCACGCTCCGAAACGGCGTGACAGCTCCTTTCAAAAGGAGCTCTTAAAACCATCATCGTCGACTATATCGGTGCGAATGCCGGAAAACCACTTCATATTGCGCATATCTGTACACCTTCTATCGGGCAGGCGATCTGCAATATCTATCGTCATCTCGGTTATCGAGTGATCGGAGATTCACATTTTGGTGATTGGGGAGGGATTTTTGGGAAATTGATTTGGTCGTGGAAGTATGAGGAGGAGGAAATAATTTATTCGCAAATTGAAAATACCATTGGTATTCGTAAAACAATTTGAATAAGAGAAATTGGCAGTGGTAAGTCGAGGAAAGAGAAATTCTGAATCTTATTAGGAGAATTTTGAATTGATTTTATCCTTTCTCTTTACCAGTGTTTTCATAAAATTACACTGATCTGAATCGATATAACTAATCCAAATTCAGAAGATATTGAAGCATCAATTCATAAGAAAAATGAAGAAGACAAAAATAGTAAAGAACAATGAGCTCGTGAAGAATTTAAAAAACTTTCAGAATGAGATATTGAAAATATCGAACTCTGGAAAAAATTCACCTCCATCTCCATCGCGGAGACGGAGAAAAAGCTGGATCTCCTGAATGTTCATGCAACCTATAATATCGGCGAGAGCTTCTATGAATGAATTGGGCTCCCTCGCCCGAATGGTGAGGATTATCCAGATCTGAAATACACGATGAAAGATATTGTCGCTGAATTGATCAAAAAGTGAATCGCGACCCAGAATGAAGATGGAAGTGTCGGAGTGATCTTCCCCGAGGAATCAAAACTCTCCTCCTGTATCCTCCAGAAAAAAGATGGAACAGGACTCTATCTCACCTCTGATCTTGCAGCGATACGGTATCGTCTAACGAATGGCTGGAATCCTGAGAAGATCATCTACTCTGTGGATGTCCGCCAGCAACTCCATCTCAGACAAGTATTCTGGATTGCTCAGAAGGCGTGGTGAGAGGAGCTCGGAGCTGATGATGTAGAGATTTTTCATGCATTCAATGGGTTTATCAAGCTGAAGGAATGAGCCATGTCGACTCGTCATGGAACCGTGATCTTTCTCGAGGCACTCATCGATGAAGGAAATGAGCGAACAGAGAAAATCCTCGAAGAGAAGTGAAGAGTCGGAGAGAAATCCCTGGGGACTGAAGATATCCAAGCGATCACTATCGCCGCGATCAAATACTCATACCTTGCTCAAGATAGAGAAAAAGATGTGACATTCGACTGGGACAAGGCCCTCAGTTTCGAGGGGAACTCAGGACCGTATATCCAGTACGCATATGTGAGAGCGAAGAAAATTAGTATTTCTGTCATTGCGAGAGAAAGCGAAGCAATCCAGGATATAAATAATGATTCCTCTTTTTGACTGGATCGCTTCGTACCTCGCGATGACGGAACCATAAAAAGCTTAGAATTCTCGTCCTACGATAAATCTCTCATCCAGATACTCTATTCGTTCGATGAAATTGTGAATACTGTAGCCAAAACCTATAAACCACATCATCTCGCGCTCTATGCCTATGAGTTGGCATGAGTATTCAATAGTTTCTATGTCCATACACCGAAGATCCTCGAAGAGAAAGATGAAGACATCAAGATATTTCGTCTCGTACTCGTCTCGAAAACCGCAGAAACACTCCAGAAAGCATTCGAACTCCTCGGTATACAGATGCCGAGTGAGATGTAGTCTCACTCACGGTAACTCAGCAGATCATCGTGAGGCGCGGAAATATCAGATTTTTCCATGATCATCGATTGCATTTCGAGGAAATCTATCTATACTCACTCTATGTTACGAATCCTCCTCCTCATACTCGGAATCTTTTCATTTTTCGAGATTCTTTTCTCTGCAACTTTACCATTTACAGATGTCACTGAGAAGGATGCGTATTTCGATGGGGTGCAGAGCCTCTACGAATTCGGGATCATCACAGATGATGGATCACACCTCTTCCGCCCTGATGCACTGATCGAGCGCGATCTCTTCGTCGGGCTCGCGACGAGTGTCTCATGCCGAAAGTGTCTCACTCCATCACTCGATGATATCATCCATTATGATCGCTCACCATTTATAGACCTCAGAAAAACGAATCCGAACTACTACTGTATCGCTTATGCGAATGAGACCAAGATCGTACAGTGATATACTCTCTCAGCAGAGTGATCGACGACTTGTGAGGATACCAAGAAATACACATCTACGCCTTTCTGTGAGAAAAATAAGACGACGCGAATCGAGGCTGCCGCAATGCTCCTGAGACAGTGAAAACTCTGGGATGATACGAGGAATAGTGCATATACAGCAAAAATCGTGATCAAAGACGTTCAGTGATATTGGCAGGGATATGCCGAAAAGTGAATACAAGCAGGGATACTGAATCTCAGTCCAGAGAAAACTCTCAGTCCAGACACGGCCATCTCTCGTGGAGAATTTGCGCAGATGGCATCGACGATGCTCTCATTTAACCAATGTTCCACCTGAGATGCGAAGGCGTATACGATCGCGGGAGCCATATGAGTCATCAATGCCTCTGGCAATCCGATCAAGAAAAGTCGTTTCCAGCGATGAGATACCAATGTGCTCATCCCAATAGTCTCGAGTGGGAGCTGGAAATATAACTGGAAAATGATCAATCCAGAAACTGGGATCATCAAGCTCTCTTCCTCGGATACATTTCCGATATCGGATCTCGGTGCTGGGCAATGGATCGTGGAACTCTCTATCATCGATCCTATAACAGGAAAGATCGTCAGTCAGCCGAACAGCACGATACGCATCGATGATGCATGAGTCACTCGAGCATCTGGAATATCCATATTTTCTGATAAAAATACTGCACCACCATGAACCTCGATCCATTTCGACTCTCTTCTCGAGTACCCTGCTCCTGGAGTACGGTATAGCTGGGATTTCGGCGATGGAAAAAAGTCCAATGATGATAAAGTTACCAATCACACATTCGATAAGCCAGGTAACTATACGGTCGTCGTCACTGCAACAGATCCAACAGGTCAGACCTCAAGTTCGAGCATGATCATCACAGTAGGAGATGGAGGATCATCACTCACACCACCTCTATCGAGTACTCCTCTCATGGTGAATATAGCTTCGAGTCCTCATGTCTGAGATATCAGTACAGATTTCCGATTCTCCCCTGATGTCGTGTGATGAGTAGGGAATCTGAATTATTTCTGGAATTTCGGTGATGGGAATACATCGGATGGGAGATCCTGAGTCAGCCATCGCTATGATGAGCCCTGAATCTATAGGGCGGAATTGCGAGTCCGGGATGAGAGTGGAAAGGAATCTCTATCACAGATACTCGTAAATGTCACATGAGATGGTATACCCTCTGGTGCATGAGGTACGCAGAATCCCATTACCGTGATCATCGCAGCCAATCCACCCGAAGGAAGTATCGGACAAAATATCGAATTCTCCTCTATCATCTCATGATGAGATCCGAAAAATATCACGTATTCATGGAACTATGGTGACGGGAGCGTATGAAGTATCCCAGGATCATCTGCTCATGTATACACTACTCCATGAGTCTATACGGTCACTCTCACGATCCATGATGCCGATGGTAATGTGAGCCAATCACAGATCATGGTATCGATCGATGGAAAGGTCGATACAGATGGCGACGGTATCGATGATAGTGTCGATCTCTGCATAGCTGTGTTCTGAAATATCGATAATTTCTGATGCCCACGCATGCAGACTCTGGAGATCTATGATCAGGCACATGGAGCATTCATGGGAGATAGGTCCCCATCTGGAAGTGATAGGGATGGTGATGGTATCGATGATGCGCTCGATCACTGTCCTGATGTCGTCGGAACAGTCGTGAATAGTGGATGTCCGAATATATCACTCCTCAGTGGACTCACGAGTAATGTATGTTTCGATGATAAGCTCAGGACACAGGGAATCATGATAGCCACACCAGTATGCGTGACCTGTCCGTGTGAGAATACTATCAGTCTCATGAGTCTCGCGCGCAGCTGCGATGTACTCTTCCCTGCTATACTCTCGAAAGATCAGAAAAATATCTACTCCCGATGATCATTTTATCAGGTACAATAATAGGATACTCATATGAATAATCTCATCTATTTCCGGACAAAGATCGAGAGCCATCATATGAGTGAGTATGGAAAGAGGGTCAAGGGGCAATCACTCGATATATCAGGAATACGGTGATATATCCCCGGTGATGATCCTCGAGATATACTCTGGAAAAAGGCATCTGGGAGTGGAAACATCTACAGTCGAGATCGTTCAGGTACGAGTCACCCTACAGTCACTTTTGTATCACTCATCGATGGAGCATCGCTTGATTTTTGTACTGATGCCTATCCACAGACGAAAAGTACCTATATCCACGAACTCGAGTCCATCATACGAGAAAGCGCGAGGCAATTGCATTTCCCGTATCAGAGCAAGAGACACATATCCTGAAGCCAGAATACTGCGAAACATACCATACTCATCATACTCTGAGATATAGACAGTATCGATCGATCACGGGAATATTTCCCATACTCGAAGTACAATGACGTCATATTCCTCTTTCTCCTGCATCCTGTGGAACTATCAGTCGAGAAACAGATGACAATGATCTTCGAATCATGACAAATATCAGATACGTATCAGGAGGCACTCAGGGCGTATATGCATGGGTGGAGGTCAGAATTCTCCGATCATAGGATAGCATTTCTCCCCTGCAGTACTCAGGATGAACCAGTACTGCTCCTTAATCATTTTTTCAAATATCGATATGCCTAATCTGAAAGATATCGCACTTGTCTGTCTCCTCCAGTCAGGGCTGACACATAATGATCTGAAAAAACTCTTTCTCGAGGATACTACATACTCTCCAGAGTATGTATGGAAATCTCTGAAGAATAAGACTATTCTCTGAGAGACACCCACAGATCGAGGAGAAAAAATCATCGAAAAATCACAGAAAATCGATCAGGAAGCGATACAGAAACTCCTCGATCAGAAGTCGATACATATAGTCGATATCCACGATACGGAGTATCCATCGAAGCTCAGGAATATCGGTCATGCACCCTACTTTCTCTTCGTTCGTGGGACCATCCGCAGTGATTTTCCGATGATCGGTATCGTCTGATCGAGAAAGAGTACACAATATGCGCAAAGAGTCCTCGAGAAGATCATCCCTGATACCCTCGAGGCATGAATCGGCATCATCAGTGGTGGTGCAACTGGCGTCGATAGCATCGCGCACCATATCACACTCGATCATGGTGGATATACGATCGTCGTATTTGGCACTGGTATAGATCGATGCTATCCTGCAGGGAACAAGATCCTCTTCGAAAAAGTGATCTCAAGTGGATGAGCGATCATCTCACACTTCCCTCTCGGCACCTGACCAGAACTCTACAACTTCCCGATCCGAAATGAGATCGTCGCAGGTATATCAGATGGGATTCTCATACCCGAGGCTGCCCTCTCGAGTGGTACACTCATCACCGCACAGCTCGCACTCGAACATGGGCGAGATGTCTTCGCTATTCCCGGTGATATCGATCGAGTGACGAGTGAAGGTTCGAACATGCTCATCGCGACAGGACAGGCGAAGATCGTGCGGTGTTCATGAGATATCCTCGAAGAATACTTTGATCTACAGAGTATCGGCTCAGGAATGACTCCGATCGTGAAAGTACCTCCCGTTTTCGAAAATGAACAAGAAAAAATCATCTATGAATCACTGGAAAATGGGAACAATACGATCGACTCTCTCATGAGGTATACTGAGATCTCGATGACCGAGATCCTCACGACCCTCGCGATGCTCGAAATCCGTGGTATCATCACGCTCACCGAGATGGGAAAGTATGAGATACTCTAATATTTCGATCACGATCAATACCTCACTCTTCATTCTATGTATCCCATTCCCCCTTCCGAACATCTCGTAACAATGAAGAAATGTCAACAGTGTTCGGCGGACTTCCCTATCACGGATAAGGATATGGAATTCTACTCGAGGGTGAGTCCTTCATTCCCGATAACCTCCTGTTGAAAGGAGGTGCCGACGAGAAACGAGGAGGCGGAGGATTTCCAGAGATGATACACAGAAAATCCTCAGTCTTCGCAAGCTCAGACAGCTCCTTTCAAAAGGAGCTTACAATTCCTCATCCCCCCTCCGACACTCTGTCCTGACTGTCGACAACAACGTCGTCTCTCATTTCACAATGAGAAAAAACTCTATAATCGAGGGTGTGATGCTACGGGGAAAAGTATCATCTCGATATACTCTCCAGATAAGCCATATACCGTCTATCATCAAGATTACTGGTGGAGTGATGCGTGGGATCCACTGGAATATGGGAGAGAGTTTGACTTCACTCGTGGAGCTTTTGAACAGTTTGGAGAACTGATGAAAGAAATACCAAAACAAGCACTCATTGCAAAAGAATGTGAGAATAGTGAGTACTTGAATTTTGTATACCGAATAAAAAACTGTTATCTGATATTTGCTGCTACACTTGATGAGGATTGTTTCTTTTGAAATAGGGTTATTCGTGCAAAAAATTGTGTTGATTCACTATTGGTGACAGATAGTGAGAATTGCTATCAATGTATAAGTGTCTCGAAATCGTATAATTGCCACTATTCTGAGCGAGTAGACGCATGTCGTGACAGCAAATTTATTACTGACTGTTCTGGTTGTCAGAATTGTTATATGTGTGTAAATCTCACAAATAAAAAATATTATATAAAAAATATCGCATATAGTCCAGTTGATTATAAAAAGGAACTAGAAAAATATGGAGCAAAATCAAATACAGGACTTTTACAAGAATTTTCTCGATTTCTGAGTACGCAAATAAGACGAGCAAATAATTTTACAAATGTTGTTGAATCTTCTGGTGAAAACTTACAAAATACCAAGAAATCAAAATGTACTTTTGACTGAGCCGATCTGGAAGACGTCTATTACTCATATTTTGTAGATGCTGTTACCGATTCGATGGATGTAAATTATGGCCAATGAAATACTACTCTTCAGTATGAGTCTCTCTGAGCTTGAGCAAATGCATATGGGTGACTCTTTTCTGTAAATATCTGGCCTGATGTTACCAGCTTAGTCTACTGCGATAGTTGTTCTAGCTCTTCTCACCTCTTCCTCTGCACCTGACTCCAAAATGCTTCCTACTGTATCCTGAATAAGCAATACACCAAGGAAGAGTATGAAGTACTGGTTCCTCAGATTATAGAGAAGATGATGGCAGATAAAGAGTGGGGGGAGTTCTTCGGAGCTTCTATGAGTCCTTTTGGATACAATGAGACCGTAGCAAATGAATATTATCCGATGAGTAGAGAAGAAGTGCTCGAAAAGGCTCCTTTTTGAAAGGAGGTGCCGAGGTACGAGGCGGAGGATTTCCAGAAATGAAACAAGGAAAATCCTCAGTCACTCCGTGACAGCTCCTTTCAAAAAGGAGCT
>JAYVLL010000120.1:0-4834 GCA_043759495.1 Candidatus Altimarinota bacterium | reverse complement strand
AGTTGCAGGAATCGGAATTATACTCCTCCAGTATGGAGGAAATATAGAGGCCATCATCGAACGATGATGATCCTCACAGGGACACAGAGAACGTATGGTTATAGGAGTACAGAGATTTCTCGCACATCCTCTGGGTCAGTGACTCTGATCAGCAGGACCAGGATATCGATATGTCGAGAACCTGGGTGGAAAAGATCGTTCAGAGATCGAGAAGCTCGATGTCGAGAATATTCCAGAGAGTTGGTATATACAACAGTTCATAGAGGGGTGATGGCTCTGAGGGATACTTTTCATACTGCTGATGTGAGCGATATTATATTGACTCTATAGGACACATGTATTGCTCGTCGGCATGTTTTTCTCGATATTGATCATGAATTTCTTTCTCCATACGTTCGAGTCGAGCCTCATATCACTCTCACTCTTTGCCTATATCGCACTGATTCTCGCGGTTCAGAGAGCACATACACGAAATGCATAACACCAACACAACTCTTCACATATTATACGCATCGCGACTCGTCGAGGAGAAATGAGTCGATATACTGATCGATACGATAGAGGCAGTGATGAATAATCCTGAGATCTCATCGAGTATTCACTGGACGATCTGTTCTGATTGACTCTATACTGATGCGATCGCGAGGCTCGCTGCGAAATACCCGAATCATGTCGAGTACCTCGGGAAGATCACGCATGAGCAACTCACTCTCCTCTATCGAGAACACGACTTTCTCTATATGCCTTCTCGGTTTCTCGAGACCTTCTGACTCACAGCACTTGAGTCGCTCGCATGTGGAACGCCGGTCATCGGATTCAGAAAATGAGGATTGATTGACTTTATCCCGCGAGAACTCGCTCTTGATCCAAAGGATCCTGTGAGTACCGCACTCACTCTCTTGCGCAGATATAGCGGAGGAGAGATTCCAGTCGTGATGGATGTGTCAGCGTATGATCGAGCCCTCTGGCTCCAGTCACTCACAGCACTTTTCGAAGACTCCGATAGCATCATGCTGGTGCATGATTATTCCGAGCTCATAGGAGGGGCTGAGTACTATATACATTCACTGATATACTCTCTCTGATCCATCGGAAAGACAGTGGCACTCTATAGCTATCATGGGAAAACATCACCATGGAAACGTCGATATATGTTCGCGATCTCACTGATCGCGTTCTGGCGATGAATAGCCCTCGAAAGGGCACTTCGCAGATCTCATCCAGATAGTATCTGGCTCCACTCGATCCTGAGATATGTTGGTCCATGGTGACTCAGATCCATCCAGAAATATCTCGAGCAATACCCACAGACTCGTATCTACCTCTCACATCATGATGTCGGACTGATAGCTCCATTTCCTCAATACATCACTGATGAATGACAACTTCCTCGAGATGGATCACTTTCTGCATTTATCCCAAAGGATCTTTCATTTTTCCTGAAGCTCATAAGTGGAGTGAAGTGGCTATATATCCAGATCATAAAAAACCTCCTTCCTCATACGACGAAACATATTATTTTCGCACCATTTCTTGAGTCCCCGATACGAGACCATTTTCCAGATCAGGAAATACTCCTATTCCCTCACTCAGTTAAGAGAATCTAGTCGATCCCACATTCCCAGACTGCCATCTGACTCTCAGGATTATAGCTCGAGATCTTCCTCGAGAGGAGTGATGGATGATCTGCTCTGATCTGATCGAGGACTGTATATATATCTGCAGGAGTCTCGACATGCACGAGACTCGAACGATATTCCTTCACTCATGGGAATCCGTGGAGGTACTGGACGAGATGTTTTCTCGCTTCCATCATCCCTTTTCTCGCTTTCCACTGCCAGAGGAGATCTCCATGGAGCCTCATCGTCTCGAGGATCTCACCGAGAGTCGGCTCGTAGTCTGGGAGGAAACACCAGGGATTCCCGAATGATGCTCGTCCGATCATGAAACCGTCGAGATTGAACGGGGAGTTATCAGTGTGCAGTGATCAGTGTGTAGATTGGTGTGTATGTATGTTCGAAACAGATGATTCAGTATTTCCATGCTGATTACTATCACCTGATTGCTGCTTCCTATTTTCAGGATGTACCATCTTCTGTACTCCATCTGCATAGCTCATCACATCACCATTGCAGATCACGGGGATTCACACATGCTGCTTCAGTTCATAGATCCCTGTGAGATCAGCCTTTCCGGTGAATGCTTGTTTGTATGTCCGACCATGGACGGTGATGAGATTGGCTCAGGCATTCTCGAGTCACTTCACGAAATCCACGAGGAGCTCACTATTCTCCCACCCGAGTCGAGTTTTTACAGAGATGGGTATATTCACTGCATTCGCCATCTCTTCGACGATACGAAATGCGGTATCACGATTGATCATGAGTGACGAACCATGACCACTCTTCACGACTTTTTTGGCGGGACATCCCATATTGATATCGATACCGGTGATGCCATATCCCTCGATGATCTTCGCTGCCTCACGGAACATCTCTGGATCCTTTCCGAATATCTGGATGATGAGTGGATATTCACTCGGATCATGCGTGAGTGCCTTCCGTTGCAGGTCTTTCGAGTGGACGAGGCCATCGGCCGAGTAGAATTCTGAGAAGACGACGGTCTCTGGTGCGATTTTTTTCACGATCTGCCGATAGGGACTATCACAATATCCATCCATCGGTGCGAGTGTGGATATAGGTCATCGAGATGCCAGGTCAGACCAGAAGTGCTTGTTCATATGAGATCCACTCTATACTCAGTTTTTCGAAAAAATCCAATCTTTTTTCGTATCTAAAATCCATAATAGATATCTGTCAATTATAAATTCTCGCATTTTCTCTTCGAACATGCTACTATAGAGCTACATTCATACCAATATACATATCAACTCTATGACACAGACTCTCGGATCAACCGATCACCAAAAATCACTCCTCGTAGGGACGACACCACCCAAAAAGACTCCTCGTGCTACGATCATCCTCGATATCAGCGATATTTCTGTCTGCGCATTTCTCCGAGAGGCAGCGCTCCCGATCCGCATAACACTCGTCGATGCGATCGATCGAGAGAAACTGATAGGATATGACGCATGCCTCACTGATGGGAAGAGTGGCATCGACCTCGTGAGCCTCATGCAACATGGTATCGTCCCGATCGTCACGAGCAATCATCCTCTCATTTCGAGTCTCAGGGAATTCGACCCTATGCGATTCGAGGGCAATGCATTTATAGCAGAATCACTCGATATGTACCTCATCTTCGAGAAGCTCATACGCTATCTCGAGAATATACGATACTCTGGAGATAAAAAAGTCCTCCTGAACAATGTGAAAAAGACGTTTTAGAGTGAGTTATGGGCTCATTTTCTGATTTCGAGAATACTGACACTTTCGAGCTTATCCGTGAAGAGGATGCCATCGAGATGATCGATCTCGTGCTGGACGATCCGTGCTGCGAGGTCAGCGAGTTTCATGACGTACTTTTTCCCATCAGGATCGAGGAAGTTCACCTTGATACTCAGCCAACGAAGCACTGATCCAGTCTCACCTGGAACCGAGAGGCATCACTCTTTCTCCGAACACGTCTCTTCTGAGTGCTCGATGATCTCAGGATTGATCATAGCGATCGTACGATAGTCCTCGTCGTCATAGTCACGCATGAGTGAGACCACGATGATGCGTTTATTGACTCCTATCTGCGGTGCTGCGAGACCGACACCACCATTGTCGGGATTTTTTATATACTTCAGCATATCATCCGCGAGTCACTTATGTGAGCGGATTTCGTCATTGCGCAGGGGAGTAGAAACTGATCTGAGTACTTCATTCTCATTACCAGTTTCGATGTGGAACTTGATTTTTGGCATAGGTGTATTCTGTGAATTGATGTACGATCTCAATGGGAAGAGAAAAATCTTTCTCTCCTTGAATTCTATCCAATTTTCCATACTATTCAAGTCCTCACACGCTTTATTTTTCGAATATTCATACTCAATGCTCCCATATCTTCGAAAATTCCTTCCGCTCGATTCCCCGATCCGTATCCTCTATCACTATATCCTCGGAGTAGTCGCTTATCGTCTCTCAGCGAATCCTGCGAAGGATATGGTCGTCATCTGAGTGACGGGAACGAAGGGGAAGACCACCACGTCGAATATTATCGCGAAATGACTGATCGCTGATGGGAAACGAGTCGCGATGTTCTCGACCGTGAACATGATCATCAATGGACACGAAGAGCATAATACTTCGAAGATGACGACACCATCACCATTTATCGTATGGAATTTTATCCGTCGGGCTCGTGATGCTGGCTGTAACTATCTCGTCATGGAGACATCGAGTCATGCACTCTACTACAATCGTGTCTATGGTCTGCGCTATGATGTAGCGGTTCTGACCAATATATCTCAGGATCACCTCGATCTCCATAAGACGATGGAGAACTATGTCCAGACCAAGCTCCTCCTCTTCAAAAATCTCTATAAATACGGGATCAGGAAAAATATCCGAAAGGTCTGAGTCGTGAATATCGACTCGGAATATGCGTCATACTTCCTCTCTCGTGAGATCGTTCTCGATACTGTATATACATTCTGATGCTCACCATCAGCGCAGGTACGAGCAGAGAATATATCCTATCCTGATACTGGCGTCTCCTTCGATGTGAGAATGGCTTCGACACACTTCCATATCGACTCGCAACTCCAGTGAGAGTTCAATGTCATGAATATCCTCGCCGCGATATCAGTGCTCATGTCGCAGAAGGTGAATGTGAAGAATATCAGAGAGACGATGAAGACGATCGGTGGTATCCCTGGGAGACTCGA
>JAYVLL010000119.1:0-9078 GCA_043759495.1 Candidatus Altimarinota bacterium | reverse complement strand
GATTTCGCATGTCGAATCGGTCAGATATCTCGAGTTCCACAGTCGACCGTGATGACGAGTTTCACATTTTTTTCTGCGAGTTCATCGAAGAAATACTCCTTGAGTCCATATCCATCATGGACACGATGGGGAAGTCGGTAGGAGACGAGGCATCCGATCTCTGTCAGAAATCTCACCAGGATGGCGGTACTCGAGACTCCATCGACATCATAGTCTCAGAAGATGACGATGCGTTCCTTTTTCTCACGTGCTTCGAGAATTCGGTTCACGGCCTTCTCCATATCGGGCATGAGGTAGGGATCATGGAGATCAGAGAAATCTGTCTCAAAAAAAAGCTTCTCATTTTCGGGAGTGATTTTTCTATTACTTTTGAGTATGTCAGTGAGAGGCTTCGTGGAATCATCGAGGAGAATTACGGGACTTCATCCGATTGTATACATGTTTTTGACTTTAAAATGGATTTTATTATACTCGCGGAGTCAGAAAATCAATTTTTTCATTTTATAACCTTTTTTCTATGCGAATATCACTCGTTATCATCCTTTTTCTTCTCGCACTTTCCGCTTGCAGTATGGGAAAGACTCCTGGAAAAAATGTCTCTGCAGAAATCATTATCCCTGCTGGAACTACCATCCAGAGTGGAGCACTCTATCCATCTATGCCGCTCGAAGACTTCCAGAAGATGCAGTCGGGTACAACAGAATCAGGAGCTCCTGTGATGCCAATTCCTTCAGCTCTCTAATCCGAGTATTACCATGACGCTTCTGCAGGTATTTTTTATCATATCTGGGCTCATCATATCGTATGTAGCCTATGATATCGCACGTCGAGAACGATTCAATGCACTGCACTTTCTCGTCTTTCTCGCTGTGGGATGATGACTGCTCTTATTTGCATTTTTCCCAGAAGCACTGAACGCTATCGGTCGTATTTTCTGAACTGCACGGGGTGCCGATGTGCTCGTCTATGCGGGAATCACATTCCTCTTCTATTTCGTACTCCTCCTCCTGAGAAAAACAGAAGGGAATCATGAAGAACTCACTCAAATAACTCGAGAGCTCGCTCTCCAAAATGCACGATATGCAGATCTCAAAAAGTAGTATCCTCTTCCTCATCCGTTCCTACAATGAATCCTCGAGAATCATAGGCGTTATCGAGAGTATTTTGGCTACGGGATTCGAGAATATCCTCGTGATCGATGATGGATCGAGTGATGGAACTCAGACGCTTCTCGATGATCATTTTGGACGGAAGATTTTTTTTCTCAGACATGTGATCAATCGTGGAGCCTGAGCGGCACTCGAGACGGGATTTGCATTTGTACGTCAGGAAGCATTTCATTTCGGATGGGAATATATCGTCACATTCGATGCTGATGGGCAACATGATATTGCAGATATTGGGAGATTTATGTATTTTTTCGAGAAACATCCGACGATCGATGTTGTCTTTGGTTCGCGATTCATCGAAAAAACAGATTCCAATGTCCCATTTGTCAGGCGCATTCTCCTCTGGGGAGGGAAGATCTTCACTGCACTCATTTCCTGAGTGAAGCTGACGGATGCACATAATGGGTATCGAATGTTTCGTACTGCGGTGGTGAATCGTGTTCAGCTCACGATGGATGGGATGGAGTATGCGAGTGAACTCATTGACCAAATTCAAGAAAAAGGATTCCATATCGGAGAGGTGCCTGTCAATATTCACTATGATTCCTATACGCTTGCCAAGGGACAACGATTCGGTGGCGCGATCAGGATCGCGATGCGCATGATATTTAAGAAATTTTTTTAGTGTATGGATCAGAAGAAAACATTACTCATTACCGGAGGGGCTGGATTTATCGGTTCACATGCGGTTGTTGCATTCGAAGCGGCAGGATATCGAACCGTTATCATCGATAATCTGGTCAATAGTTCGCGTGATACACTGATCGGTATCGAGAAAATTCTTGGATATTGCCCGGATTTCTATGAGTGTGATATCCAGGATCGAGAGTGACTCGAGAAGATATTTCAGAAATATGATTTCGATGGAGTGATACATTTTGCTGGATTGAAGGCGGTTGGAGAGAGCTGTGAGGCTATAGGAAAGTATCATGAGAATAATGTAGGGGGTTCTCTCGTACTCTTTGGGATGATGCAAAAATATGGAGTACAAAAAATCGTCTTCTCATCCTCAGCTACTGTCTATCGTTCGGATAATATCTCCCCACTCACGGAAGATATGCCGACAGGCACGACGAATCCCTATGGTACGACGAAAATCGTGATCGAAAAACTCCTCGAAGATTACTCTCGACATACTGGATGGAGTGTGACGATCCTCAGGTACTTCAATCCTATTGGAGCCCATCCATCGGGATGGATCTGAGAATCTCCTCAAGGTGTTCCGAATAATCTCCTCCCGTATGTCCTCGATGTGGCTCTCGGTAAGCGAGATATGCTGTATATATTTGGAGATGATTATGATACTCCTGATGGTACCGGAGTGAGGGACTATATCGATGTGAATGATCTGGTAGAGGCACATATCCTCGCGTATGAAAAGTTGACTTCATGATTTTTTCTCTACAATGTCGGAACTGGGGAAGGGCATTCGGTTCTAGAGATGATAGATCTCGTGGAGGGGATATCCTGAAAAAAGATAGATTATGAGGTAGTCGAGAGGCGGAGTGGGGATTTGGCTACGGTTTATGCAGGTACAGATCTGATCACCACTCAATTGTGTTGGATACCAAAACGAACTATTCAAGACTCAATATTGACAAGCTGGAGGCACTCCTTTCAAGAGAGGGGAGGTATGCACAAGGGTATTTAATAGTAACCACTATTTATTATAAATATGAAGGTTTTTACTTTTTGAGTTGGAATGTTTGGATATGCGATACTTGATCATATCTGAGATAATCCAGATTTTCAATTTTACGCATATGAAAAAAATGAGGAAATATCGATATCTCTGAGAAATGAGAAGAGGCATCCATTTTTTTTTCAGGATGTCTCGTTGCATAATAATATAGAAATTGTCCAAAATTTTGAGGAATTTCTTCCAGATATGGATATTATTTTATTGATAATCCCATACCAATACCTCCAAGATACATTACAAAAGATTCGACCATTTCTCAAGCCATGAGTCATTATCGTGAATCTCTCAAAAGGGGTGAATAATACAACATTTACTACGGTCAGTGACGATCTCGTGCATATATTGAAGAATTTCCCCTACTCATATGCCATTATGTCTGGTGGGATGATTGCTGGGGAATTGATAAGTGGGGCACCTGTCGGTGCTGATATTGGGCTTTCACAGTGGAAAGATCGGGAGATCCTCAATGGACTTTTTTTCAGGAAAAATCTCCATATCAATTGTATTGATTGATCAGTAAAAAATATAGAACTCTATGGGGCACTGAAAAATATATTTGCTCTGTATGCAGGATACTTAGAATGAACATGATATGGGGCTTCTACAATTGGTTTGTATATATGTAAAATGCTTCAAGAACTACGAATTATTCTCCCAATGCTTGGAGGTACAACAGATATTGATCTTGCCCAATTTTCCCTCGGAGGAGATATTGTCGCAACATGTTTTGGAAATTCGAGGAATCGATATCTGTGAACACTTATTTGATCAGGTATGAGTGTAGTGGATGCATTGGCTCAGATGAATCAAGAGAGGAAATTAGCAGAAGGATATGAAACCCTAAAAGGATTGAGACAACTTATTTCGAAGAAGCCAGAACTTATAGAATTGCAAAATATTGTATCAATATTTTTTCCAAACGAAAGTATGGTTATATCAGAAAATTGTAGGAAAAAATAAGGAGTATGCTATGCTAAAAGTGGTGTTGATTTTCATGATGATTTCTGTACACTCTCTGAGATTGTATTTCAGAAGTAATATGAATAAGAAAATAAAAACACTCGTAACTGGTTGTGCCGGATTTATCGGTAGTAATATTGTCGAAAAACTTCTCAAAGAATGATATATTGTTGTAGGTTTAGATAATCTAGAATATGGGCACCATAAGAATATTGCTGAGTTCGAATCTCACCCGAACTTCACCTTCTATCAGGGTGATATTCGAGATAAGGAATTTCTCGATGGTGTATTCAAAAAAGAAGCATGTACGCATGTGTGCCATCAAGCGGCACGCTGAAGTGTTCCAAAAAGTATTGTCGACCCAATTCTGACCAATGAAGAAAATATTACAGGAACCTTGAATCTGCTCTGGATAGCTCATATATACCATATAGAAAAATTCGTTTGTGCTATCTCCTCTTCTGTCTATGGAGATACTCCAATCCTTCCGAAGATCGAGTCCATGCCCTATAATCCGATTTCCCCCTACGCATTGACAAAAGTAGCAAAAGAAATGTATTGCAAGCTTTTCTATGAAACTTATGGACTTCCAACCATAGGACTCAGGTATTTCAATGTCTATGGAAAAAAGCAAGATCCAAAGTGAGACTATGCAGCGGTCATCCCTCGTTGGATCAAGAATGCTGTCGATAATGTTCCACTCGAACTCAATGGCGATGGGATGCAGACTCGAGATTTTACCTATATCGATGATGTGGTCGATGCCAATATCCTTGCACTCTTTACTCAAAATACTGAAGCATTCTGAAAAGGATTCAATATTTGCTTTGGACAGAGAACGTATATTCGGGATCTCGCTCAGACTATTCTCACATTAACACATTCTCATGCAACTATCCAGCAAGTTGAATGAAGGAAAGGGGATATTCAGGATTCACTCTGAGACTATACTCTTGCGAGTACCCTCTTCGGCTATGCTCCGAAAATAGATATGCAAACAGGGATTGGAAAAACAATCGCTTGGTACCGAGAAAATAAGGACTACTTCCTCACTGCTTAACTTATGAAAACAAAAACTATTGCTCTCGTCGGACTCGGGTATGTCGGCCTCCCATTGGCATACCATTTTGCACGGTCATGATTCTCCGTCATTGGATTCGATGTTTCTGATCGTCGTCTCGAAGAACTCAGAAATGGGAAAGATTCCACAGAAGAGATCGGTCCAAAAATCGCAGAAGTAAGTATTTTTTATACGAAAGATCCTCTAGAGCTTCAGAAGGCAGATATGATCATCATCACCGTTCCAACTCCTGTCACTGAGAACAATGATCCTGACTATACCCCATTGATCAAGGCTTCCGAGTCGATATGAAAGAATCTTCACAAATGACAGATCATTGTCTATGAGTCCACAGTAGATCCAGGTGCAACCGAAGAAGTCTGTCTCCCGATACTCGAGCGCGAAAGTGGACTGAAGTGCCCGGGTGATTTCAAGATTGGATACAGTCCAGAGCGTATCAATCCTGGAGACAAAGAGCATACAGTTGATAAAATCGTAAAAGTTATCTCAGGTATTGATGAAGAAAGTCTTGAAGAAATCTCTCAAGTATATGGAAAAGTGATCACGGCGTGACTCCATAAGGCGTCATCGATTAAGGTGGCTGAGGCCTCAAAGATCATCGAAAATACACAGCGGGATATCAATATTGCCTTCATGAACGAGCTCTCGAAGATCTGTGATAAACTCGGAATCAATACATTTGATGTCCTCGATGCTGCTGGTACAAAGTGGAATTTTCTCCGATTTACACCAGGTCTTGTCTGAGGACACTGTATCTGAGTTGATCCCTATTATCTCGCGAAACGAGCACAGAAGCTCTGAATCCATCCTGATGTCATCCTCTCCGGACGTAAAATCAATGATGATATGCCAGTCTATGTTGCCAATCAGATCGTGAAATTACTTATTCAGTCTGGAAAGCAGGTACAGTGAAGTCGCGTACTGATTCTCGGGCTCACATTCAAGGAAAATGTTCCAGATTTTCGTAATAGTAAAATATCAGGTGTGATCAAGGAACTCAAAGAATTTGATATAAAAATCGAGGGGTATGATCCTTATGGTAAGAATCTCCACGCTCATATCCTTCATGAACTGAATCTCAGTAAAAACGAAGTTATTACTCAGCTTGGTAGTGACTATGATTGAGTTATTTTCGCTCAGGACCATACAGAGTTTTCTTCCATCGATATTCCTTCTCTTTTAAAGGAAAGTGGTGTTATTTTTGATATAAAGGGGAAGTATCGCAAGAGTGGTTTCAGAAATTATAAAAGCCTATAACCTTTCTTTATTGTGTGTTGAATTAATGGTTTTATCTCTTCCAGAATTTTAAAAGAAGATGTATCACATCTTCTTTTAACGATGAATGAATCTATAAAGCATAGATGACCAGACGATGGAGGGGTATTTTTTGGAAAAATAGATACGTATCAGGTGGCACTTGGACAGAGAAGGCTTTCTATCATTGATCTTTCTGAAGCATGACATCAGCCGATGTATTATGAAAAAACAAAATGAGCTTCAAATGACCATTTTCATCCAGGTGAGAAATATGATTCCGTTATTGTCTTTAACGGTGAAATATATAATCATCTCGATATTCAAAATGAGCTTGTGGAAAAAGGATATGTATTCTCGACTCATTCTGATACAGAGGTGATTCTAGCAAGTTATGATGCATGGTGAATTGATTGTGTTGAGCGATTTAATTGAATGTGGGCATTTGTTCTCTTTGACACGAAGAAGAATCATTTCTTTTGCTCTAGGGACCGATTTTGAAAAAAACCATTTTACTTTTACTGTACCGAGACAGATTTTATTTTTTCAAGTGAGATTAAGTGAATCCTTGAACATAAAGACCTTACTCTTAATAGAAAAGAAAATATTTCCGAGGAAGCAATCGATTTCTATTTCACTACTGGAAATATTCCGGCCCCATTCACTATCTATAAAAATATAAAGAAGCTTGAAGCAGGGCACAATATTCTTCTTCGTCCCTGAGATGATGGACTCGCTTTTGGGGAGAGCAGGTTTTATGATATACCTGATTTCTCTCCGGTAGATGATAGACAGAAGCTTATCGATGAAGGAAGAGTATTGTTGGAAGATGCAGTAAAAATACGGATGTTTTCTGCAGATGTACCGGTCTGAGCATTTCTCTCATGAGGACTTGATAGTTCGTCAGTCGTTGCTGAAATGATGAAGTTTACTGATCGAGCAAAACTTCATACATTTTCCATTGGATTTGACGGAAGATACGATGAAACTCCATATATAAATATCGTGAAGGATGCATTCGGGACGAATCATCATCATAAGTATTTCCGTGAGGAGGATTTTCGTGAGATACTCAAAAATATATCATACTATTATGATGAGCCTTTTGCTGATTATTCGAGTTTTCCTATGCTTTTTGTGAGCCAGCTCGCGAGACAATATGTGACGGTATCACTTTCGGGCGATGGATGAGATGAGATATTCGGTGGATACATGATGCATCAAGTAGCAGCACAGATGAAGATTATTTATAGTCTTCCTCTGTGGATTCGGAATTTTTTTGCCACCATAATCCCCAAGACAAACAATAATCTCTCCATTCTTTCAAAGATGAAGGAAGCCTTTCGTGTCTCGACTTTTCCAAAAGAAGATTTTTATGCAGAGCTTGGATGATCGACTCTGTATCGTCCATCATCCTATAAGGTATGGACACGTGAAAAGCTCAAGGTATTACTTGGAAAAAACCATTGAGATTTTACTCAGACTATTATTGACTTCGATCTTCTTTATAATACTATTCCCGACAATTTCCTCGTAAAAGTTGATCGAGCGAGTATGAGTCAAGGATTAGAAGTGCGAAGCCCATTTCTGGACTATCGATTTGTCGAGTATTCGAGGAGACTTCCGGTAAAATGGAAAGTAAATTCTACATCGAGAAAAATCCTTATGAAAGAAATAATTACAGGGATTGTGCCAGATGCTATCGTCAAGCGACCGAAACAGTGATTTGAGCCGCCGATAACAGACTGGATACTCGAGGATGAATATATGCAGAATATGCAGGATGGACTTGAGGTATTATTTCAAGATGGGATTATCTCCAAGGAATGGTATATCTTCTATAAAGACCAAGTTTTCGCTAATAAAAACCAAGTATTTAATGTCTTTAAAATAAAACTCTTTCTTCTCCTGGACTGGAGGGAGAAATGGATTCACTAAAATCATACTATGAAAAATTACTCAAAACAACTCTATGAGGATATCTATAAAGAAAATTTCAGTTTTTGAAAAAACTGGTCAGATTTTCTCGAAAAATTGAATCAAAATAAGATTGACGCTGCGAAAGTATACCTCAGAGAGTTCATCGGAGATCCCGATTCTATACAATGAAAGACGGTGATCGATTTTTGAAGCGGGAGTGGGCTTATGTCTCTCGGTTTTTGTCTTCTTTGAGCAAAGAAAGTCGTGAGTATCGATATCGATGAAAATAGCTTAAAATGTACAAAGTATCTTCACGAAAAATATGCGCCAGCAAATACAGAGTGGATTATCGAAAAAGGATCAGTTCTTGATGCAGAATTTATAAAATCACTCGGTACGTTTGACATAGTCTATAGTTGGTGAGTCATACACCATAGTTGAGATATGTGGAAGGGTTTAACAAATATCCTCTCACTTCTTCAGAAAGATTCACTACTCTATATTGCGATATACAATAAATGTACAGTAGCTCTTGAGGGTACGAGTGAATTTTGGGTAAAGCTAAAGAGGCTCTATTCCGGAAATAAAATAATGCGCCCCCTTATTAAAGGCTTTTACACGCTATATTTAGTGCTTGGAATTACGGTTCATGGGAAAAACCCATTTTGGTACATAAAAAACTATGAAAAAAATGCACTTCGGGGTATGGATTTTTTTACTGATATAGAAGACTGGCTTGGGGGATATCCGTATGAATATGCTTCCTATGATGAGATAACGCAGTTTTACAAAGAAAAATGACTGACTTATACTCGAGGTGCAGCAGTTCGTAGTATTGCGTGTAATGAATTTTTATTCAAAAAATAATTCCCAGAGGATCATATTCTCTTATCTTATACCAAATTACAATAATTCCCGTTCATCTTCTATACGACAAATCCAATCGAATCATACAGCTCATTTGAGAGTTTCTGGATGTTGCATAAGATAGT
>JAYVLL010000118.1:0-3040 GCA_043759495.1 Candidatus Altimarinota bacterium | reverse complement strand
GTGATCAGTGAAGCGACTGCATCATTGACTGTTGCATAGAAAACTTGAGAGATTGGTACTCATTTTCCTTTCTGATAAGAAAAATCTGTAGAGATCACTTCTCCATATCCACTCTTTCGTACTTTGAATTTGAAATTTTTAGCGAGTGCATCGAAATTGTATGGAAAGTCGAAGGTATTTGCTGATGCTGTGAGTGTCTTCGTTCTCACTGGTACAGGTGATGCAGGTACTGTATTATCATAGAGTTTCGCAGTAGATCCATTCACTTGACCTGATACGAGAAGTGGGACAAATCCAATCTCTTCAGGTGTCCATGTGCTATTCGGTGTACAGGTTACATATCCATAGTTAAATACTCGGTTAGCTACTGCAGTAGTAGTCTTGAGTCTGAGACGGATAAAAAATCACTTCGTATTCGTATATCCCGTGAGGGTAGCGAGAGCAGTCTGAAAGTTTGCTGCAGTTGTGGCATCATACCATGCTGTCCATGGAGATACATCAGTCCCATCATTATTCCTCATAGAAAATTCTATAGTCGCTCACGTTGTGAAGCTCGTGTGTGTCATAACTCCAGTTGCACCAGTGAAATTTGTGATACCTCGGACTGGATACTCATTCGTATATATGAGTTCTACCCCCGCATTCGGCACATAGAGTGCATTCGCTGAATAGAAAAAGTCAGTTCATGAAATTCATGATACGATCGTGACAATATTTGAATTATTATCAGGAGCAAGTGGTGGAGTACAGAGACGTGCTGTTGTTTTAGCAGCATCAACCCATATCGGCTGGAATGGTTGCGAGTCGATAATAACTGTGGATGAGTATAGAAGTGATGAGTTCGTATTCCACTCTAAGTATGTGCCCACCATTGATGATGTGCCTGCACCGATGACAGGAGCATAGAGATTCGATATACGTACATTACGAATTGTACTTGCAGGATTATATAGGGTTAGTCGTGGATTAGAGGCTCGTATATTTGCCACATATCATCGCTCACCACTGGCTGATATTGCATACGAGCTGTTAGATTTCATGTCATAATCTATATCCTTAATACAAAATTGGTAACATGCAGAATCGGTTGAAACTATCATACCTCTTCATGCCGAGCTATTCGTGAATTGGCGGATTTTTGCGACAGTCATATTCTTACTACCGATCGCGGCTATTACTTGCCCGGAGAGTGTGTTTGGTACTGATGTAGATGTATCACTATTCGTGATAGAGGTCATATGGATGTTGTCGCATTCTCGAAAGTAGAACGATCATCATATACAGTAGATAGGTCATATCACAATCGGAGCTTCATTCTGATTGAGGATAGACTCTATCATCACAGGATAGCATCATACATTCGGTGAAGATACCCATCACCATATATTTGTGAAGCTTGAGAGTGCTACTGAATTATTGATCTGTATTCAGGGAGAATAGGTACTCGTCGTTTTATACAATCCCCATATGAAGTCAAAAAACATAGTCTTGAGTCATCCTGATATTTGAAATGGATATGCTTGCGAGATTAGAGCCAATCACTGATCAGGTGCACAAGCCATATTCTTCACAGACCCAGTACCATGCCATCCTCATGATGAGAATCGATGTCATCAGAAATCCTGAATCGTGAGGCTTCCAATGCTTGATATATTACTTCATACATTCCAGTTCCGTGAGAATGCGACACACCTCATATTGACGGTCGCACCGAGATATGATACGAAGAGATTTCGATTTGCTGCTATTGTGGTATAGACTGTAGAAGTGAAATGGATATTCGGATAGAATACTCGTGCAAGATTCGGTATGACTGCACCTCAAAGAGACGAAGTAGTTACTCATCCACTTCAGAACGTAGCTATTTTTGTGCTCACGTCATACTTGAATACTGGTCAGTGATCAAGATCTCATCGAAACTCTGTTAGTATATTTATGGCGGTAACGTCAAAATTCGGTGTAGCATTGAGCCCATCACCAAGTCCACAATTAAAGAATGGCATGAAGTATCATGGCGATCCAGAAGGTGGATTTGTGATATAGTAATGACGAGTATCGCCAGTCTCTACCCATACACACGGGGGAGAGTCTACGAGTCATCCCATGACGGATGTGAAGTTGATCGTCTGAGCTGCTGCACCTGTTCCTGTCGCTATCTGTATCCATCATCATACTATATTTATGCTGTTCGTCTGATAGTAGACAGATATATCCGAGTTCTCAGTACTCATACTTATTACTATTGGAGTAGTCGTACTTGTATTGGTTATGTTCACATCCGTCTTGCTGGCTGATATGGCTTGTATTCATCCGAGAACCGCTGAAGGGCTTTCATTGATGTCCAATGAGCAGTTACTTCCTATTGATAATATATCACCTGCTACGTATGTTATCCCGTTGACGTGAGCCCTTAGGGTCACGACCGAGAATGTGATCGTTGCATCACCTGTACCCGTCACCTTCGTCAGTGTGAGTCATGATGTCACTGATGATGCAAGAGCAGTACAATAGAGCTTCGTGCCTGCCACGAGAGTCTTCTTTACAGTGTATGTGACCGCATTGTTCGTATATGTAGCACCTACCGTTGCATTGGCAGAGGTACATGTGAACATATAGTACGTATTGTTGACTGCTATTGTTGCCATGAATTGATGCGAGTGGTTATATCTAGTAAGTTCTTATCATTGGCTTCTTGTGCCGATACTTCTGGACAGTTCACTCTTGCCCATTCGAGAAGATACGCATCATCTATGCGAGGGATAGCCTCTAGACGCGCTTTCTCCTGTTGGAGATTGTAGAGTTCTATAGGCATAGCAAGGGCTCCTACTTGTGCCATGATAGAGGGAGGGATGAGAGATTCATCGATATAGAATGTTGTTCAGTTTGAATTTGTGATTTCCATAGTATTATACTATATAAAAGAAGTAGTGATGATTACTGATCATTGAGCAACGAGTCCGTTCGTGCATACTACACGGTACAGTGGATAAGTAATCGGTACTGAAATATTCAGTGGAACACCTAATGCGAGTGCATTGAT
>JAYVLL010000117.1:0-3994 GCA_043759495.1 Candidatus Altimarinota bacterium | reverse complement strand
AACTATTGATGGATTTTCTCTTCGATGTATAAGTGCAGAGAATCAGATCGAGTCACATACAGGGTATACACTTCGCGAAAAAGATTATCAGGATATTCGGTTACTTTGTGAGTATTTCAAGATCCAAAATCCTTTAGAATAAAAATAATAATTCATGTTCCACACACTCAAAAAAGTACTCCTTCTCCTCCGAGAGAGAAAGAAAACAGTATTCCTCCTCATCCTCGCGAATCTCCTCTTCACGTCTCTCCTCCTGCTTGAGCCGATATTTTTCCGATATGTGATCGATAGTATTGTCACCCTCGAGAAGAGTCTCTCTACTGGAGAGATGCCGCAAACACTCAAAAATACGCTCCTCCTCTGGTGTGGAGTTGGACTCGTGATTATTGTACTCAAGCTCTTTATCACGATCTATGCCGATCGCATGGCACATGAGGAGTTCAATACTGTCATCAGAAGGTATTTTTCTCATACACTCTCGCTCTCAGTCGGATTCCATACCGATACGAACTCAGGGAAACTCGGGAAAGAGCTCGTGAGAGGAGCAGATAATATTTTCTATATTCTCCTCGAAGTATTTCGAAAATTCATGCCATCTCTCTTCACGATCATACTCCTCATACCCTGTATGCTCATACTCGAGTGGAGACTCGGGAGTTTTGTCGTCATCGCGGGGCTACTCAGTACTACACTCGCTCTCTGGGCAACGACCAAAACTTTTCGAAATCAGGAACCGATCGAAAAATACTATACAGGACTCTCGGCTCACTATATCGATACCTACTCGAATATCCTCGCGGTGAAGAGCTTCACTCTGAGAGATGATCGTATGAAAACTCTGAATACTCTCCTCGATCAGCGACTCGCACTCCAATATCCCGTACTCAAATGGTGGGGAATTATCATCAGTTTTACCCAGATAGCGACGGTCATCATCACGATCGGAGTGATCGCACTCGGGTCATTTCTCTATCTCGATCGACTCATCTCGATCGGTCAGATCGTCATGTTTATCGGATATTCTACACTCTTTCTCTCCTCGATCGAGAGTATTATGTGGTCATTAGATGGATTTTTCTGGCGGATCCCTGCGACGAGGGAATTTTTCGATACGCTTGAGACAAAGCCAAGGGTGACTGAAATGAAAAATGCGAAAAAACTTGCTCGAGTGAAGGGAGATATCCGATTCGAAAATGTCGGATTCTCCTATGAGTCTGACCGAGAAATCCTCAAGAAAATCTCATTCCAGATTGAGGCAGGGAAAAAAGTCGCATTCGTCGGCCATACAGGCTCAGGAAAGACCACGGCGACCAATCTCCTCCTCAGATTCTACGATATCCAGTCTGGACAGATTCTCATCGATGGCGTCGGTATCCGTACGATCACGGAGGATTCACTGCGCGCCAATATCGGAGTCGTATTTCAGGATAATAGTCTCTTCGATGCGACGATCCGTGAGAATATCCTTCTCTGAGAGAAAAATGTTCCGAAAAAACGTATCGAAGAAATCATCGAAAAATCCCATATCAGAGAATTCATCTCGAGACTCCCAAATGGACTCGATACGCTCGTCTGAGAACGAGGAGTGAAGCTCTCAGGAGGGGAGAGACAGCGTCTTGCTATAGCACGAGCGTTCCTCAAAGATGCTCCGATCCTCATTCTCGATGAGGCGACTTCGGCACTTGATGCTGAGACAGAGCGATATCTCCAGGATTCATTCGAAGAACTCATGCAGGATCGTACCACGATCATCATCGCTCATAGACTCTCCACGATACGAAAGGTGGATATGATATTTGTCTTTCGAGATGGTGAGATTGTGGAAGAGGGGAGTTATGCTATACTTGTTGAAAAAGGTGGATACTTTGCTGATCTTGTCAGAGCTCAGACGGATGGGTTTATCGAAGACTAGTATGAGTATTTTGATTTTTAGAGGATTTAGATAGAATTAGGGAAGTCTCTATCGACTCAATCTTCTCGATGCGAAGATGCAAAGATGCGAGAGGTGTGTGAGGTAGTTGGAGTGAATTAATTACTTTTTTACTTATGAATCAGATTAACATTGACCCGAAATATCTTTGTTTAATGAGTGCTTTAGTGAAATCATTTGTATCAACTTTCGGATTCAAAAAACCATTACATTTATGAATTTCAAATTTTGATCTGTTCTCACAAGCTATTAGTAATAATTCAAAATCTATTAAGGTAACTCAGAAATCTTGAATTAAAGAAATATATGATGAGATTATTGATTTGAAGCAACAGTTCGATTTTATATTTGGTGATTTACCTTTTTGAATTTGATCAAATCATCTAGATGGTGCAAAAATGAAATCCTTAGAAGATGAATTAATATTTCAAGCATCACAAAAGTTAGTAGAAAAATGATTTTGAATATTTACGGTAGGGGCATGATTCTTTTATCGTAATGACAAGAAAGCATTATTCGAATCTCTCGAGAGACAAGGCTTATATATAAATGCATGCTTTAATTTACCAGAAGATATACTAGCACCTTTTACATCTTTACAAATAATGTTGATTCTTATATCTGCTCATAAGTCTGATAGTTTGTTCATTTCAGAAGTTTGAATTGATTCTCATTTTGATCAAATTTTATTGAACTTTCAAAATGAAAATTCTTCTAGTTTGAGTAATGGTATTTTTACTCCGACTGAATCATTTAGATGATTTAGTCAGTTTAAAATCCACGAGAAAATCAATAAACTTTCTACAATTTACTCTGAATTTGATAAACATCTCCTTTCTGATATTGGAATAGTTGTTGCTCTAAAAGACGACATTGAAATTCAAGATGTTAGTAATAGTATTTTTTTTCCAAATATTTGAAATTCACTAGTAATAGCTGATTCTGATAATTTGGTTATTACCCAAAAAAACTATTACCAAGTAAGACTTAATCCAGACTTTGCTATTGCTGAGTATGTGGCCTATTTTTTCCGTTCAGAACTAGGTGATCTTATTAGATCATCTTTAGTTACATGAGAAACTATATCTCATATCAAAAAATCCGACTTACTTACCTTAGAGTTTCCTCTTCCTGATTTACCAACACAGAAAAAGATAGTTGATACTTATAGAAAATTGAATGAACTAAAGGAATGAATTACTGAAATTGAAAATGAACTTTCAATTAATCCTATAACTTCTTGAATTCTAGAAGAGATGAAGAATATTGAAGAATCAATCTGAAGAATGAAGAAACATGATTTTATAACATCACTCATCCTTCGATGAGAATCTAAAACTCTTGAATTTAAAAAATGTCTGGGTTCTATAAAAGAACAAAATAGTAATTGATATAATCTTACTGAGAAAATATTGCAAACAATCTGTGCTTTTCTTAATACGGATGGATGAGTACTACTGATATGAGTTGAAGATAAATGAAGTATTTTTGGCGTTGAAAATGATACAACCTACCCATTTAAATCTAAGGATGATTATCTGAAGTACTTACATAACCTCATTATGAGATGGATTTGATGAGATTATATGCAATATATCAATTATGATATTGAGCTTGTGAATACCCATTATGTTTTAATTATACAATGCGAGAAATCAAATTCGCCTGTATATTTTTTGAAAGATGATAAATTTTATATCAGAACTAATCCAGCAACAGACGAACTAAAATCCAGAGAGTTAGTGAGCTATGTAAATAATCGATTTTGAAAATAGTTGATTTAAAATTATGTTCCACCTCGAATTCCCCAACATCACACATAAGTCCCAATACATCGAAATGATTGAGGAGTGGAGTCTCGAGAAATATCCAGATACTGATGTTCCGAATCGACTCTTTGTCGGAAAGGATTATGAAGCATTTCTCAGTATCATCACAGAGGATATCACCGCGAATCAAAATGGGGTAAATAGTACACTCTGGTTCTTCATGGATGATGAGAAGATTCTCTGAGCCATTCAGATACGACATACGATCGATCATCCTCGACTCTCACTCGAGTGA
>JAYVLL010000116.1:0-2371 GCA_043759495.1 Candidatus Altimarinota bacterium | reverse complement strand
ATCCAAGGTGGCAACTCCAAATCTATGGCAAAAAATGAATGGGATAGTACCTATGCCGCGAGAGGCGAGCTCAGGGCTCGTATCGAAAAAAAACAAACTATCAATCTCGACAACCCTATTGCGGATCTCGAACTCATCTCACATGACTATGAGCAAGCCCGCAAGCTGGCTGATGCGATGCTCTATATGCTCCAAAACAGCCTCGTCGGAGGAGGACTCCCTCAAGAGCTCCTCTCTGGTTGGATAGCAACATGGAACGGACAGAGATCTACTGTACAGGCATCAGAGTGAGGATACAACGGATGGAGGGCATCGACGCTGACGTTTTTCAAGGGGTACAAAAATAGCGAAACAGCGAACCGACTCGCACTGGTGAGTCTCACACGACCTCTCACTACAGAGGAGACCACTCTCATCAACTCAGATAGTGATACTCGTATCACCTATGAGAATACAAGGATCGATCTCAGGGACAAGATCGAGAATGCTCGGCTCAATTTTGAACAAGGGAAAAAATCATACGATACCGCTCAGGCACTCAGATGAGCTACACTCACACAACTCGATGCAAACCGAGAAAATGCGAATATCGCACTCCAGCAAGCAGAGAGAGATGCGAGCAAGCTCCGAGTCACGGCTCCGATCGATGGTACTATCAGTCGAGTGATCGCGAGTATCGGACAATCAGTCAGTATCGGTGCACCTATCGCTGAGTTCACGAGCAAACAGCCCCAGATCATCATCGATATCGAGCCGAGTCTCGTCGCATCTCTAGGTGTGGGACAGACTGTCAGCGTACTCGTCGCAGAGCGTACTCTCACGGGAGTCATCTCAGCTCTCTCGACAGTCGCCAATGCCAATCTCCTCTCCACAGTCCGCATCTCCCTCCCAGATGGACAAGCCTATATCGGAGAGAGCGCTCTCATATCGTTCTCACCAAAAGGTGATACAAATACATCCACCACACTCATGCTCCCTCTCAGTGCGATCTCGATCATTGCAGAGTGAGAAGGGGAGATACGTATCTATACTGCAACAGGTATCACTCGATCATCTGTGAAAATCGGTCAGACTATCGGTGATACAGTCGAGATACTCTCACCACTTGCGAGTGGGACGCAGATCATCACCACTGATATGAGCAACTATGATGAGAGCAAACAAACCATAACTAAAAGATGAACAGGAAGCTGAGAATTAAGCAAATAAAATAATAATCTCTAAATTTTAATCTTGAATTTTTCCTCAAGTATGTCTCGCCTCACTGAACTCAGATCTCGTGTCGAATCTTGATTCCTCGGATTCTGGGTACGCAAGTATCGTATATCATACCTCATCGTCCTCCTCGTGATAGTGATGGGTATCCTCGCTGTGCTCGCGATCCCCAAGGAATCATCTCCATCGATCAAGCTCGGTATCATATCAGTATCCACCGTATACCTCGGTACCAATCCTGAGGACATGGACTCGCTCATTACTGACAAGATCTACAAAGAGGTTAAGGATATCAAATGAATCGATAAGATCACGACGAGTTCCTCTCTCGGAGTCTCTCGTGTGACGATCACGCTCAAGACGAGTGCCATAGTCAAAGATGTCCTCGATGATGTACGAAACAAGGTCGGACGAGTCACCCTCCCGGCAGATGCCAAGACTCCAGTCATCATAGAGGTCGAGACGGACACGGGGCGTGCATTTTCTGTGTTTGTCTATGATCCAAGTGGATGATCGAGCCGATCAGTACTCGTCGCACGAGCCATCGATCTCCAGCAGGCAGTCAAGCTCATACCAGGTATCGAGAGTGTCGATCTCTCTGCGAGTGCCAACACCTCAGCCATATCTGCAGGAGGGGGCAATGAGACCTCCTATGATGCTGAGATCATCATCCCGAGTGACAAGCTCACATCACTCTGACTCACTCTCAGTAGCATCGCAAATACCATCCGGAGTGCCAATCTGGATCAACCGATCGGTAACTATACTCTCGGAGATCGTACATATGACTATCGTATCGAGTGAAAAAATAGGAAATCTATCGACTTTCTCTCGACTGCGATCGCACTCCCAGGTGGATCACAGATACGCCTCTGAGACATCGCGAGGATCGAACGCAAGTACAAGAGTACTGCGGAGAATCGGGTGATCATCGGATCAGGAGGGACGAGTGCATCGTATATCGGACTCACGATCAACAAAACAGACTCCGCTAATATATTCACATCGAGTGATGCAGCCAAAAAAGAGATCGAGCGAGTATTTGCAACAAGCGAATTCTCCGAGTCGTACCTGTGATCCCCCAGGGAGTGCGATCGCCGTCGAGAGAAAATCGATAGATTTCCTATTTTTTCATTCGATACGGTAGTCGTATTTT
>JAYVLL010000115.1:0-6840 GCA_043759495.1 Candidatus Altimarinota bacterium | reverse complement strand
ACACTCCCTTCCCCTCAGACATCGAGCCTACCGATCACTACTCCCGAACAGATCGAGAAAACTGTCGATGAACGGGGATTCTATCTCTATGAATGGATCTCACGCGATGAACTACGTATGACTGGGGAACGGGACTATCTCAGGATCGTGAAGACAGCGAGTATGCCCCTCGCGATCATCACCGTCATTGCTGGGCTCATCTGATCTACTGGTGGGATTTTCGGAGCGATCATTGCTATATTTTGAGTTCTTGCCGTTTTCTATGTATTCGTCTTTCTCGGACTCTTTATCGTATTCTTACAAAGAGCGTATCTCTATACCCGATCAGCGAATGTGGTCATCACGGATAATCATTATGTCTCCTGAGGTGAGATCCTCGCAAAAGATGATGAAGAAAAAGTAGGAAATTTTTTCGAAAAAATAGGAAATACCTTCGATGAGCAGTTCCTCGAAGCTTCCCATCTTGCAGAGAAGAAAGCACATGCCAAGACAGCGCTCTTCGATAATCTCAAAGATATAGCACTCTGATGAGGAAAAATCCTGGGTAATGTCTGAAGGTCTCGTGATTCTGGAGGTATCGTCATGGTCGTACTCGTAGCAGGACTCCTCTATGGAGTGATGATGGGGCTCGTGTATTTTATAGGGATATTTTTTATCACGCTATTTGGACGACTCTTCGCATGACTCGCGCACCTCTCACTCCTCGCGACCAATGATACTGAGTATACGATACAGAGCCTCTTTTCTGGACTGGATAAAAAAGCTCGTCGACTCCATGAGACAAATCAGTCGACTGCGGCACTCCTCACAGAGGCAGGGAAGAATGAGTGGAAAGAGAATCTCCTCGGAAAGATCGACGAGTCACTCACACTCCTCTCGGATCTCGCTCGAACTTCTACGACAGATTCAGAGAAACTCAGGAAGATTCTCGCATCATCGAAATATCAGGAGATATTTAACTTTATCAAATACGGAAACTGGTTACGCACACAGATTTTCGAACCGATAGAGTCGATACTTTTGCTTCTCGAGCAAAATCGTGCTACCCTGAATAGAGCCCGAGAAATACTCGAAGTGCAGATTCGAGAAACGAGCGATCCATCCCTACAGAAACCGCTCATACTCCAGAAAGAGCGACTGGAGATACAGGGGGAGAGTTTCGGAAGAAATATCGAACTCCTCAGACAATATCAGGAAAAACTCCAATAACCATCATCCTCATGACACAGAAAGATACCGGCTTCGATGCATTCTTCTCGGCGATCACCACTTCTCCAGAATTTCGGTGAGCAGTCACCAAAGATTGGAAATGAGATTCCATAGAAACGCTCGAGGCATCACTCCTCGATATGCAGTCATGAGTATCGAAAGCTGCAGATATGATGAAAGAATTCGAGAAGACTTACAACACTCCAGAAGCGCAATCCGCAGCGATGAAGAGCACTTCCATTCCTCCGAAGACATGAGATGCAAAGACGGAATGAGAGATTTCTACGATAGAAGTACATCACTTCGTGAAAAAGGATGATACTCCATGGGGTTTTGCTTGAGTCGCCGGTATGGAGGAATTGAAACAAGAACTGAGAGATAGCTTCATCAGGCCACTCAGGTTCAAATTCATGGTGGAACGTCTGAAAAAAAAGAGTCATCCTGAACTCGATTCAGGATCTTCCATTCCTGGAAAGATTGAAGATTCCGAAACAAGTTCGGAATGACAGAAAAATAATGAACTCCTCCTGAAGCTCTACACTGAATATGAGAAATTCAAAATCTCGATCCCAACAGGAATGCTCTTCTATGGTCCTCCTGGAACGGGGAAAACATTTATCACTCGAAAGCTCGCAGAAGAGCTCGGGTGTGGATTCATCTCGAAGAACATGGGAGAGTTCGGATCATCGTACCTCCACCAGACAACGAAAAATATCAAGGACTTTTTCACAGGAGCCAAGAAGGCTGCAGAGAATGAGCCAATTATCCTCTTTCTCGATGAGATCGATTCACTCGTATCAGCTCGCACGAGTAATATTGATGCCAATAAAGCCGAGGAAGTGAGTCAGTTTCTCCAGGAGTTCAACGCACTCGAGACGGCCCCGAATCTCATCGTGATCGCTGCAACCAATCGTCCCGATCACCTTGATCCTGCGATTCTGAGGTCTGGGAGACTCGATAAGAAGATCTATCTCTGACCTCCCGATGATACCGCGAGGCGGGCGCTCTTCGAGATGTACATCGAGAAGAAATGACGCCCCCATGAGATACTCGACTACGATGAACTCGCCAAGTTATCCGAGTGATATGTATCTGCTGATATCGAGGCAATCTGTGATGAGGTCGCACGTGATGCGAGTCAGAATCTCCTCGAACTCATCGATGAGGCAGAGGCAGGAACTCTCCCTGAGAACTTCCACGAGAACAATCTCATCACAATGGACTCACTCAGAAAGACCATCGCAGAAACTCCATCGAGCCTGAAGATGGTCGATATGAGTATCTATGAAAGCTGGCTTGAGAAGATAAAGTAAGCAATATGATCTCTTTCGAAAAACTATCTTCTCGAATCATAAATTATGAAAATACTCAAAAAATAAAACTGAGTAAAAGTATAAAGTTATGAGCTATTCCTATGGTTATTTTTTTGGCATTATGAGTATGGTTATTTTTTTTATGAGGATATGTACTGTGATGAATCTTTATAGCAATAATATGCTTCATATTTTGGGTATATTTCCGATCAATTGCTCTATATGAAACCAGAATTCAAATACACAAAATTCTCATCTCTGCAAAATCTGAAGTCTCGAAACATATCTCTTGAACGACTGAACTCGATCAAGTATCAGAACTCCAGAAAATTCGTCTTAATAGACAAATAGAGCAGTTCGAGGAGCTCCAGAGAGTACTCGTGAAGATATAGCATAACTATTTGCGGAAATACTCACTTTGTGATATTCTCTCACTATATTAATTATCATATATGCTCCTCGATGCTATATTTACCGAATGTGTGACGAGAAATGCCTCCGATATCCATATAAAAGAGTGAGAAACGATCATGCTCAGGATCGAGGGAAAACTCGTAAAGAGTGATGACGGGACTCTTCCGAACAAGATCGTCATGTTCGACCTGCTCTATACATTACTCAATCGGAAAAAAGAACGAATCTCCTATTTCAAACATAATCTCGAGATCGATTTTGGGTATATCCATAAGGATGGCACATCGTATCGATGAAACGCCTACATGTACATGGGGAAGATCGCCGTAGCACTCAGGAAAATATCCGATACGATCCAAAATCTCATAGAGCTCGGTATGCCAAAAAGTCTCAAAAAAGTTCTCCAGGCAAAACAATGACTCTTTCTCGTCACATGACCCACAGGAAATGGGAAGTCAACGACTATGGCATCGATGCTCGAAGCGATCAATGAGTTTCGAAATGAACACATCATCACGATCGAAGATCCGATAGAATTCATCTTCAAGAATAAACAGTCTCTATTTTCTCAGAGAGAGATCGGGCGTGATACAGCCTCATTCGCACAGGCTATCCGATCTGCCATGCGTGAAGATGCTGATATCATCATGATCGGTGAGATCCGTGATAGTGAGACGATGGAGATAGCACTCAGTCTCGCGGAAACAGGGCATCTCGTATTCTCGACACTCCATACTTCCGGAAGTGTACAGACGATCAATCGTATGATCCAATTTTTCCCTGCCATCATCGAATGACAAATCCGTTCACGTATAGCAGAGTCACTCATCGGAGTCCTGTCTCAACGATTGGTTCCTCGAAAGGATCATGCTGGACGAGTTGCGATACACGAGATCATGTATGTGACGAGTGGAATCAAGAATCTCATCACAAAATGAGACCTCAGTCAGATACCAAATGCTATAGAACTCGGACGCTGAGATGGTATGACCATGATGCAACATCATGCAGAGAGTCTCAGAGATACTGGAGTGATCGAGGAACGAGTCTATGCAGGATATTTCACGAATCAGAACTCGAGATAGCTATGAGGCGAGAGAATAGAATCGCTTCGAGTTGGCATACACTGTATCGATAATCTCCTCTCGTGATTCACTACGAAGCTCGATGAGTTTTTCGAGTGTATATCGGATATTCGCGGGCTCATTCACCGTTCATCTGAGTGGAGTCGGTGGGAGAAATGGGGCATCCGTTTCTATGAGAATACGTTCAAGTGGGATTTTTTGTGCTGCTTCCTGGATGTGTATCGCGCTCTTATAGGTAAGTATTCACGAGAATGAAAAATAGATCTCACTCGAACAATCGAGGAGCTCACGGGCAAATTCCCAATCTTCAGAGAAACAGTGCATGACTGCACGAGTGATTCACTCTGCTTTCATAAATTCTAGTGTTTCCTCCCGAGCATCCCTCGTATGGATGACGAGGGGGAGATTATATTTCTGAGCCAATTTCCACTGCTCTCTCCACCAATATTGCTGATTCTCGATCTGTTCTCTCGCTTTTTCTGAGAGTACATCGAGATCCACGGGAACCTTTCATCCATCAGAACCATCGAGATAGTGGAAATCGAATCCCGTCTCCCCTACTGCGACAACAACATCATGATTTTCCTGAATGAAACTTTCGAGCATTTCTATCTGCTTTATGCTCTTATCTATACGCTCATGCATTTGTTTAGATTTTTCCTGACTCTTCGATAGCACTCCTCACTCATACTCTATAATTCATAACTCATAATTATTCTGTGCTGTTTCTGGATGCAGTCACACGGTCGCATAGAATACTCATGGAAATCTCCTCGCGAGCGCGATTGCCTTCTCTGAGGATTCGACGTCACAGCCGATCTGGACAGCATGCGTGATTCCATGTGCCTTCATATTGGCTACGATCTCCTCGATTCGCGGTTCGAGCGTATCCCAGTAGCAATGCGTATGTGTGTCGATGATCATAGTATATATTTAGAGTTCAGTATTCGTGAGTTTTCCGAGAGTCGTGTCAGGAAATATCATGACGGGTCAGATTCATACCTGATGCGAGAATCCTCGTATATCGAGTCATGTTTTTATACTGTGAGATCGCCCAGTACTCCGATCTATGAGGATGAGGGCCGAGGTATCAGATGTGAGATTCGAGAGTTCGAGGAGTCGAGTATCCGTACGATCGATATAGCCGATTCTGAGCATATCCGTGATATCGATATAGTCCGAAAAGCGTGGATTTTTTTTCCACTTGCCTCACTCATATGTGTAGACTCCTGCTTCTGTCCTGATTTTCCAGTGAGCATCCTCAGCATCGATGATACTGATTGTTTCAGGAAATGGAAACACGATCGACTGCCTCCCATCTCTCGTATAGATGAATCGATCTGAGTCGCCTCGATCGATGATGATATACTGCCGACTCTGATCGAGTGATATGTCCTTGGGTCGAGATGGTATATCGAAAAGTGGTCGAAATTTCTCAGCCGAGAGTATCCCTACCGTATAGATATTTCCATTTTCCCTGAGAGCCATATAGTCTGATATCGCCGATGTCCCTATATGTCGATAGGCTCATCAGAAATGCGTATTCGCATTTTCGAGAAGTGAACTCTCGAGTATTGGATCGACTCATAGAGGGGCGAGTGGTGTATAGTTGAATACTGTCGTCGGCGTGAATCGATAGGTGGAATTGGCTCAGAGACGTATCGAGAGTATATCATGTACATCCTCCATTCATGAGGATGTGAGCGTGATCTCGTATTTCACTGGAGGGACGATGATGGTGCAGTCACCGAGACACTGTTCACGAAAACTCAGTATCGTATCCGCCAGTGGGAGGTAAGTGTATTCGAGTTTTCCACTGAGAAGCACTTCATATGCCTGTCACGGGAGAGAGGAGTGGAATTTGATACTACTCGTATTTTGATGGGAAAAATACCAATACAGTATCCCAGGAAGTACCAGGAAGAGAACGAGGATGATGATAGCAAGGATTCGAGAACGCATATATGATTTGCAATTCCGCTAATTATAGAGAAAATTAGGGAAATACAATTTTCATTTCTCAGGACTGACCCTGTTTTCCTCTCCGCTCTCATATATTCTACAGCCCATACTATGCTCGCTCAGCTCATTGCCACATTCCAGAAAAGATGACCTACCATCCCGCACCTTCTCGACGAAGAGAGTATCCTCGAGTGTATTCGTGCCTTTTCGAATATCCATATGGCGAGCCTCGATGAGTATCGAGATGTTCTTCCTGACAATATATTCATCTATGAGAAGTGAGAGGAGAGAAAATCTCTCGGTGTCGAGGATATCCGTCGTTGTATCGGCGATATTTCTCTGCGTCCATACTCATGAAAAGCACTCTATATACTAAGGAACTTCGATGATGCGAGTCCTGAGGCGATGAATGCATGTCTGAAGCTCTTCGAAGAGCCACCAGAATACGCGATCATACTCCTCTGAGTCGAGAATCCTGAGAAACTCCTCGAAACGATACGCTCCCGCACCATCCATCATCCCAGAAAGACCATCGATAATCAGCTCCCTGATACGGTGCGCACGTATATCCGAGAGTATTTCGAAGGGAGTCAGGATGGACTGATACAATACCTCTATGCGACACAACATGACACTCTCACGGCGCTCACGATACTCAGAGAATCGATGTACTATGCACCATGAGATCTCCTCCTCTCGATAGAGACCGCTATCATAGAGATCTATCAGGTACATGAAAATCCTCGCAATATTCTCGATCGAGTATTTCTCTGCAGATAGGTGTGAAATATACATATCAGAGTATATCGCTCATCTGTATATCAGCATGAAAAATATCGATTCTATAGAGGACATAA
>JAYVLL010000114.1:0-3038 GCA_043759495.1 Candidatus Altimarinota bacterium | reverse complement strand
ACTGGAACTCCGATCTTATCTGAGAACTCCTTCACAGATATCACATCACGGATAGAGACCTCTTGACCTGTTCGATCGACGAGCACTTGCTTGATATCTTCGATCGCACGTTCGGCGCGCTTCTGTGCCTTATGTGAACGGCGAAATCCATCATCATCGACTCATCCGATCGTCTTCACTGATCTCCTCTTCACATCATCAGAGTGGTATTTTCCCTTTCCATCCTTGTATCACTTCTTCGCTGTGCCATCCTTTGATGGTGTCGCATAACCGATATCACGCTGGAACATCGGCTTCACATCATCTCGAAGTCGCTTCTTATCAGGAGAAAGAAGTGGAGATGTGGAAGGACGACCATCATCACGTCGTGGTCCATTGCGTGCAGGTTCACGAGGAACATCCATGACGGGACGATTCTCGAGTACTTTGACCTTAGAAGATGCTTTCGCGAAAGTAATCTTCGGAAATCCTGACTTTCTCTCATTACCCTCACGTGGGATTCATGCATCACGCTGCATGACTGACCTGAGAAGTCACTCACTCGCATGTTCGCGAGCGACGAGTCGAGCCTTTGGTGCCGAGACTTCTCATGCATCCTGTCCAAGGATCACCTCTGGAATGACGTCTGATACAGACTCATGCCCATTATCTGCAGATTTTTTGATAGGAGGCTTGATTTTGATCTTGAGAGGCTTTTTATCATCGGCACTGGATTTTTGTGCGGATTGTACCTGTGTATAATAATCATCCTGCGTCGTGTTGCTTGGGGCCATGAAAGGAAAGTGGTTATACATGAGCGGATATCTCCGTCGAGCTTCATAACTGCTCTCGGAAAGACAGGGCCAAAATGACGAAAATCTCATATTTTGACAATATAAAATATGAGAGTCCGCGAGAACTCATGCGAAAATGTAGGAGGATAGTATAGAAAAGTGGAATTTTGTCAAAAAAGAAGAAATATCAAACTATTTGTTTTAGAGAAATAAATATGTTATAGTTATACTAGTCTAGTATTTAATTTTTAACTTGATAGACTATGCCCGATAGCCTAGATGCCCCTGCGGATAAATCCGAGGGAAATCCGATAATACCGACTCTTGGACAACTCCGAATAGCATGGGAAAATGAAGAGTATGATGACTATTATCAGCTCTTGATGCAATTTTGAACAATTTTAGAATTTCTTAATAAGAAAAGAGAGAAAGGAGTTGCAGGAAAGCTCGCTGTGTATAATGCAAGATCGAACGAATTATGAAATGAGTTTGATACTCATCAGTCTGTTAATCAAGAACTTTTTATTCTCCACTCCCTCTCTCCATATCATATAAATAGTCTTTTTGTATGATCAAATATAGACGATGTCGTTAATAACTATCATGATGAATTAGTATCATTATCAACAATACATGAAGGTGGAGGTAGGCTTCCATGGAGTGTCATTGGAGCAATGGCAGAATGAAGGTTTGTGAAAGATCCTACTTCAGATAAATGAGATAACGGCATTAAGCATTAAAAAAAATATCTACCGCAATTGGTAGATATTTTTTAAGACAGATAATTACTGTAACTCTTTTTCCACCTCCCCTGCGATCTTGATCGATGGACTCAGGAATCGATCATAGCGCTCAAGTGTGATACTCTCAGGAGTAGCAAATCGACTCATATTCCTGACAATGAGTTTTTTCGAGAGGTCGTCGCTGTCCAGCAAATATTTTCTATGATATATCCATATGGAGGGATAAAATAGCGGATATTGTCCCTGCGATATACAAATAGAAGGAAAAATCAGAAAAATCCCCTCTCATTTCTGAAAGAGGACTGTAGATCCTGAAACCATATAGGAATACATTCAGTACAAGGCTCAGGATGACATACTTGGATTATTGCAACTGAGCCTCCACCTCCCCTGCGATCTTGATCGATGGCTTGAGTGTCTTTGCTCCTGGAGTCCACTTCGCAGGACATGCAGTTCCAGGATTGGCTTCCATGAATTGGAGTGCTTCGATCTTTCGAAGGAGCTCGTCAGCATTTCGTCCCAGTGGACCAGATGTCACCTCGATCCCACGGCAGACACCATGTGGATCGATGATAAATGTTCCACGACCGGCAATTCCTGATGCCTCATCGAGGATATTATAGGATTCTGCGATCGCTGTCGAATGATCGGCGAGCATGAGATACGGGAAGTTCTTCATGAGTCCTTCGTGCTTCACCCATGCGCGATGGGAGAATATCGTATCCGTAGACGCTGCGAGTACTGTGACGCCGAGCTCGTCGAATTTCGACTTCGACTGTGCCATATCACGGAGCTCTGTCGGACAGACAAATGTAAAATCCGCAGGATAGTAGAAGAGGACGATCCACTTCCCTTGCATATCTGTGAGAGATACATGTGTCTCGTCATCCTTCACGGGATCATATGCAGGCAAGTCGAATGATGGAGCGGGTGTGTCGATCTTTATCTGTTCGAAGAGGTATTCTTCGTGGTTGTGTCAGCAAGACATAGGAGGTAGTAATTAGATATTAGAATGTAGGTTTTAGAAAAACCACGGAAAAAGTATATGAAAAAATGATGCGAAATCAAATCAAAATGAGAACTAATCTCACTATTATTTCTTTCAGAGCATTGCGCGGATCATCCATTTTTTCTTATCGAGATCTTTCTTCGCAGCGATGATAATATCCTGAGTACAAGCATCCGCATCAGTATCCGTGATGAATCGAGTCATCTCATCGGAGATGTGGAGAAGGTTATCATGCATATATTTCTGCATATCAGAGGCTGAGAGTACGCCTTCGATTTCTTGTATGGACGTTTCTTTGAGATAGTCTGCGAGTCGAGACATCGGATATTCTCCGAGAATACGTACCTGTTCAGCGAAGATATCGATCTGATCCGCGAACATCTCATACAATTCCCCGAAGATCTCATGGTTATCCTCGAACACTGGACCGAGTACATTCCAGTGACAAAATCGAGCATTCTGTGCTGTAACCGTATAGGCCGCGAGGAGATGATTCAGTGAGCTGATGGATGG
>JAYVLL010000113.1:0-2124 GCA_043759495.1 Candidatus Altimarinota bacterium | reverse complement strand
TATCTCTGCATCAGACTCATATCCCCATGCTCTCAGGAGTACTGAGATAGGTATTTTTCGTTTTTTGTCGATTTTCACATTGATGACTCCTCGTTTCTCTATCTCGATCTCGAACCAGCTCCCTCGTTGAGGGATGACCTTCATAGCAAAGAGTCCTGGATTTTTTTGATCAGGGGTGAAGAACATACCAGTAGAACGGATGATCTGGTTGACGATAACTCGTTCGATACCGTTGACGATGAATGTGCCCATCTCAGTCATAAGGGGGATACCACCGAGGTATACATCTTGCTCCTTGATCTCACCAGATTGCTTGTTAAGCATCTCGAATCGAGCCTTGAGAGGGGCTTCGTAGTTGAGGTTTTTTCTCTTACAGTCAGAAACTGAGTACTTGGGCTCTTCGAGAGAGTATCCCTTGTAGTAGACTGCGATCTTCTCACCTGAGAAGTCCTCGATCGGGAATACTTCATTGAACGCCTTATCGAGTCTTGTTTTGAGAAAGTCAGCATAGCTATCGAGTTGTACCTCGATGAGTCCTGGGAGCTCGAGGATCGTACGATCATCGTTGAAAAAATATCTTCCCTGATCACTATAAATCTCCCCAAGTTTCGATACTTGAGGTGCGACGGAAGAAACCTTCGTTTCTTGTTTTTTTGCCATGTAGAGTAGATGTTAAAAATGTATATACACTTCTTTCCGCAATGTCTAGCGCTCGGACCGCTCCATGACAAGAAGGCAGGTACAAGAAAATGAGGGTAGATTGACGGAAAAACTCGAGCAGACGGAGTAACAAAATCGGATATCTGCCAGAGTGAATGCGGGAATTATATGGAAAATATAAGAAAGTCAAGATAAAATAAGCTGAAGAAGCTAGATAAAGATAAAGCTCCCCAAGTGAGTGGAGATTTTTATTTTGCAAAACTTTTTCTAGCACTCCACAATATCTTCTTCCTTCTGACTCGTCGCATATCTCCACTCGATATTGGCGAGCTTGCGATCGAGATGAGTCTGGATGCGAGATATACTATCAGCGAGAGATCGGGTATTTTTGTAGTTGAACTTATCCCAGCTTGTATCCTTCACGAATCCATCGAGACGAGCGGACTCATAGCATTCCTGAGAACAGAATCCTAAGTGTTTCTTGTATTGTTTTTCTCCTGCGATCAGTCTCGCGTTGCATGGAGAGTATCGGCAGTTCTCACAGTTATCTGTGGGCTCGTCTGTATAGAGACACTCCCCTACCGTCGTATGTGTGGTCGCATCTCCGACCTCCGTCGAGACGCGTCCATCGAATGTATAGAGATTACCGAGCCAGTTGCCATCATTGAACTCGTTCACATACTTCACGACGCCTCATTGGAGTGAGTAGAGCTCATCCATGCCTGCCTTGTTCATTATTACTGAGGCTTTCTCACAGCGGATACCGCCCGTACAGTAGAATATGACTTTTTTCCCTGCGAATTCGCGTTTGTATTTTTCTAGCAGTTGTGGTACCTCTCGGAAATTGTCCGTCCCTGCTGGGATCGCTCCCTTGAAGTGCCCGAGTCGGTACTCGTAGTCGTTTCGCATATCGAGGATCGCATATTCGTCGTTTTTATTGTCGATGATATCTTTGAATTCTTCTATTTTGATTTCTTTGTGGTATTTTTGGACTTGTGCTTGGCTCACTCGCTCACCCATAGTCACGATCTCGTCTCGGATCTTCACGCTCAGTCGGGAGAATTGGTGTCCATCGACTGGAGTGGATTTGGCATCGATGTCTGGAATATTTTTGAAATATTGGGAATTTTCTAGGAATGCTCGATACGCCCAACATTGCCCCTGATTGCCCGTGACGGTCGAGCTGATCCCTTCCGTCCCGAGATAGACTCGCCCATGGATTCATATATCACGACAATAGTCGAGGTGCTCCTGAGCGAGCTGATCCAGCTCTGACTCTGGGATATCGACGAACTTGTAGAATGTGAGGAGTGTATATGTCGGCTTGTGCCGAGCATTGAGTTGAGAGACAGTCATATAATGAGGGATCACTTGCGAGTAAAAGAAAAACGCTCGATTGCGGTCGAGTGAGTGGATTATAGGAAAAAAATGAAAAAGTAAAATAGATTTGTAATCAATATAAAT
>JAYVLL010000112.1:0-4945 GCA_043759495.1 Candidatus Altimarinota bacterium | reverse complement strand
GCATCCTGGGGACTTCGTCCTCGAGATACAGGATGGCTTTCGAGGATATCAGAAAGAATACCCATTTCTCGAGTGAGCGACGAGTGTCGAAGGTTTTCTCTATCCTGATACGTATCGAATAGTAAAAAATGCTGATGCGGAATATATCATCCGAAAGCTCCTTTCGACATTCTGATCGAGGATAGGAGGCTCATATCAGGAGCTCTGAGAGGGGGCATATACTGACCTCATACTCGCCTCGATCGTCGAGAGAGAGGAACGAGTATCGAGTGAGAAACCGATCGTCGCTGGCGTCCTCTCGAAACGTGTCCAGGAATGAATCCCCATGGGAGCGGATGCGACGGTCTGTTTCTGATATGGAAAAACACAGAAGACATGTACTCCAGAATTTATCGGCTCAGTCATAGCGATCAAGCATCCCTATAATACTCGAAATAAGCAGTGATATCCTCCGACTCCGATCGCGAGCATATCTCTCGATACATGGTCAGCAGTGCTGAAGAAGCAGTTATCACCGTATTATTACTACCTCCATGGAAGCGATGGAACTATCCACTATGCACGATCCCTCGCGGAACATAATGAAAATAAGAGGAAATATATCCGCTCATCCTCATGATTTTAAGTTGACTTACATACACTCCGTATACTCCTCTTTTCTCTTCTCATATATGGCACCCCTCCTGAATCAGATCAATATACTTCTCGAGCCCATCGAAATCCTCCTCAAAAAATATAGGAAATATATCGGGTGGTGTATCCTCTGTCTCGCAGTTATTGCTCTGGGTTATTTATTCGGTCGTAATGCTACAAAGAGTAGCGGTGAGAACGCTATTCTCGTCCTCTGGATCATTCTCTGGATGCCTATATTTTCGAGGGTATTCTGACTCAGGATTATCCAAGCGATACTCCCACTGCGCAAAGAGCTCGGTATCCTCATGGGAATACTCGCACTGGTTCATGGAACGACATTTATCATACCAAATCCTGGATATCTCCTGACGGCAGGATTCTGGATATCTGGATCATATCCGTCGGCGTATGCATTTGGCATACTGGCATTATCCCTCACCATTCCACTCACACTCACCTCGAATAACTGGTCGATGCGCCTGCTCGGAAAGAGATGGAAAATGCTCCATAGATTGGTGTATATTATCGTCATCCTCGTCGTAGTCCATGTCGTACTCCTGAAGGCTTTTCGATGACTCGAGATATGACCGATCATCATCCTGATCCTCTATTTTGTCTGAAAGATACTGGAATGGAAAGGGATATCGTTCGCACGATCGACTCGGACGGTCACATATCCAAAATGATAAAAAATAGATAGGTAATCTCTTATTTCATCTATTTTCTGATAATCTGGACATCCAGTATGACTCGAATATGTTCCTCTGGATATTCTCGATACTCGATGAAGAGCCTACGAGATCCTATTGAGGTGGTGATAGTATATATTCAGGAAGTAGAATCAAAAGAACTCCCGTACATCTTATCTCCAGATAGTAATTTCTCTGTTCATGAATAAATACTATCATGCAGAATGTCCGATGATTCTTTGTATTGATCTTTTATGATTTCTTCAGTATTTCCAAGTCCTGTATCTGTATACAGTTCTTCATAATATCTCCAGAGTCTATCAGTATAGAAATCTATAGCTGTCATGGCGATGTCTGAAAAAATCACAGTAAACATCTACTATCGTGTAAGAGAAATTTTTTGATCCCATTTTCTGATATTTTCCTGGACTCTCATATCAGAGTGAGCTCGAGCCTCTTCCATCGTATAACATGTCATTCCGTCGATAGTGATTGGCATAGCAGAGAAATAATATATCCTCATTATATCGTTTTTTTTTCTTGTGCAAGTTTTTCACTCGTATCCATTCCGACCGCTCGTCCACTCGCCCAACATATCTGCAGCGAGAATCCTCCAGTATATCCATCGACATTGAGAACCTCTCCTGCGAAGTAGAGGTTCTCCTGTATTCGAGATTCCATCGTCTCTGGATCGAGCTCATCTGTATCGACTCATCCAGCCGTGACGAATTCATCTCATGGACGACGTTCGAGGAGTGTGAGTGGTATGCCATCTCCAAGAAATCTCGAGATTTTTTCTCGGTCTGCCCGAGCGATAGAACCCGCGAAAGTCGATTCTATATGAGGAAAATACTCCTGTATGAATGCTTCTGCGAATCTCCGCGGAAGCTTCTCAGAGAGTATACTGGTAATGAGTTTTTTCGGATGATTCTGGAATTGATCTTTCAGAAAGGCTTCCCAATCTGAGAACTTCAGTGAAGAAAGAGGACAAAAACTGATCGTTCTTGGACTTCATTTTTCGATCCTCTCAAATGCGAGTTGCGATGAGAGCATGAAGGCCAGAGGTCCTGATATACCGAAATGTGTGAGCAGAAGGGGTCAGCTCAGTTCTTGGTTCTGAGTTCTTGGTTCTTGGTCTCGTCATTCCACACTTGGTGCGGAATCTTTTTTAAATCATAAGATTCCTGCATGCGCAGGAATGACGATACGAGCATCCTCAAAAGCAAGCCCAGAAAGTTCATGAAGCCATTTTTCTCTCGTCAAGAAACTCGAAAGTGATGGTCAGAGCTCTGTGACACTATGTCCGAGAGACCGAGCAAACGCATATCCATCACCCGTTGAACCAGTGTGACTATAGGCATTTCATCCTGTGGTGATGATGAGGATATCTGCAGTGTAGTATCACTTCGGTGTGATAATCTGATATTTCGGATTTCATAGTTCCGATTTGTCATTCCGTAGTGAAACAGAGGAATCGCTTTCTCATCCAATAATATGATTTTGTTCTTGTCATTTCGAGTGAAGCGGTAGCGGAATCGAGAAATCTTGCTCTGAATGAGTCAATTTTTGAGCAGGATTTCTCGTCGTCACCATAGGAACAGGTGACTCTGTCGAAATGACGGAAACTTCAGAAACTCATTCTCCATAATGGAGAGTGATCATATCACGATTTTTCGCGAAAATATCTTCAAAAACTCCAACAACATCCCTTCCATCATCCGATACGGGGAATACACGGAGATCTTCCTGGATCTTGAGAGGGACTCCATGGGATTCGAACCATTCTCGACACTTTCTGGGGGAGAATTTTCCCATCGATTTTCGGATGAATTCCCATCCACGAGTATACTTCGTTGCGAGGATTTTCTTATCCTCTATACTCGTCGTCACATTGCACCTTCCTCATCATGAGATAATCACTTTTTTTCCAGGTGAAGTATTTTTCTCGAAGAGATGAATATGAAACTCCGTTTTTTCAGGAGAAGAATCTTCCTGGATCGTTGCTGCAGCCATGAGTCCAGCAGCACCAGCTCATATGATGATGATATTTTTCATGGAGAGATGATATCGAAAAAATAGAAATAATACAGTCAAAATAGCAAGATACATGAATACCCCAGAATGTATAGACAAAATTATTTGAAAATCTCTATGATAGAGATACACTCTACAAGGTTTATTTTTTTATTTTTATCTATGAAATCTTCGCTCTTCATCGTAGGAACTATGCTCCTGATACTTCCACAGACGTTTCTATTTGCTGAGGAAACACGTGGAACCAATCCTCCACCACCCCAATATGGTAGCACTCCTCCTCCAGCAAAATCCACTGATACAAAAAATACTGATACAAAAAATACTGATGCCAAATATTGGGAAGATCAGAAAGCTCAGGCACAGGTGAAGTCGACTGAGATGCGAAAGGCGAAATATACGGAACTCCTCGGACGATGAGCCGATGTGTCGATACTTACTGCCGATCTCCTCGATGCAACGAAGACAGATGAGTGAAAATTCTGGGATGCAGTACGGATTATACAACAAGCTGGAGAGATAAAGGCTCGGAAAGAATATCTCACGAAAATCTCATCTCAGGGTATCGATATATCAGGATTCACTGATGCGATCATCGCTGATGGGAATGCATTCTGGGAGCTCGCGAAAAAACTCCAGAAACAAAATCCAGTGGTCTCTGATCGTCCGACTACAACTCCACTCGTCGACACAGGATCCCCTGAGAAGAGCCGAGCCCATGAACTCGAAACCCGTCAGAAAATCATCGCCGAACTCAAGGCTCATGGTATCGATACATCAGGATTCACGAGTGAGATCATCTGAGATGGCGAAGCCTTCTGGAAGCTCGTACAGTCACTTAAGTGATCATATGAAAAGAATCAGTGAATCAAGAGAGAAACAAAAGATACCGTAAAACAAGAATCAAAAGATACAAAGAAAGATGCCGTACGTGAAACATCACCGATCAAGAGTACCCAAGGACTCTCCCCGAAGGCTCGTGAGATGTTCCAGACTCGACTCGATAGTATCCCAGCTGAGAAAAAAGTGGCGATGCTCACTCGTCTCGAGGAACTCCTCCAGAAACAGATCGAAGTAGCGAAAACAAAATGAACCAAACGACTCATCGCGAAACTCCAGGAAATGCTCGATATCGTCCATGAGGAGCAGGGAAGTGCTGATGATATATCTCTCGTCAATACTCTCCTCTCAGGCAATTAGATCATCATTCTACAGAAAAATCACTCAATCTGAGTGATTTTTCTCGTTATAATCCTCTCACCTTCATCGCTTCGAATATCCGTTTCATCGCGATGATATACGTCCCAGTTCTGAGCATCACATCTATTCCGAGAAAACAGGGAAAATCCTCTATGTGAATACGACACAGGATCCATATATATTTGACCCAATTTCTCTCGAATTCTAGAAAATAGAGGAATCTCACTAAGCCATCACTGTCTCAAGTGCACGATGTGTATCTGCATGGATAGTGGCAGTCTCCTCGGTCAGTCATAGCTGTAGGCTCGAATTTCTCATGTACGGAAAGCATCCTAGAAATTGCTTCTCGGTACTCATAATCGTAAAGCAAGAATCAGATCCATTGGTCA
>JAYVLL010000111.1:0-3543 GCA_043759495.1 Candidatus Altimarinota bacterium | reverse complement strand
AGCTCAACCAATATCAGAGGCAACAGCTCAACCAATATCAGAGGCAACAGCTCAACCAATATCAGAGGCAACAGCTCAACCAATATCAGAGGCAACAGCAGCCCCGATTTCTGATCTTGCTATGTTCATAATAGTGATGAGTGACAAGAGAATTGTCAGAGAGTATACCTTTGTTTTCATATTTGTATTTGTTAATAAATAGAAGGTAAGGTTATCGTAACATATATTTATATATAAGTCAATATATTGTCATTTGAAAAAAATAAGTAAATAAATATATTCATGAATATGAATCTTGTAATACCTGATACACAGAGAATCAATACATCAAACGATCATAGATGCAGCGTCGTGGAGAAATATTTTGGCGTTCCATTCCCTAACAGTGAGTGACTTTGAGTGATGCAAATTACCTGAGCAGTAAGTAGAGTCGTCGCTGCAAGTTTCAGTGCTTGAACGCCTCAAACGCCATCAGTTGCTCGGCAGTGACTAGAGGCCATGAATAATGAGTGGTTTTCATTAGATTTTACACAATCTATAAATGAACAGAGAGTAGAAATAGAGAGGATGGCAAATCTCCTGAATTGTTTTCTCGCTATGGGGAGTACATCATTGGTCAGGGGCCATTTTCCGCTACTCAAGAGAATAGCAGAAAAAATGTATAGTGAAGTAACTTCATACGTGATGAGATTCGAAGATCTGGATACAGCGAGAAGAGAATCGAGACTATGAGTCCCTGCTTTCATGAATAACCTTGCCCAATTTTGTTGAATAGATGGAGATCCTGCATCGATGTATGATTATTTGAGGAAGTCAGTAGAATTATGAAAGATCCTCTGATCTAGGCAGTATATTTTCGATGCTGAATATACGGCCAACTCATGTATTCCAGATGGATTTATTACTTCGGATACTATTGAGGCACTGAAGATTCGATCTCAAGGTGGTATCAGATTTTCCCAGGCACTCACTGTTATATACAGCGATAATGAAAAAATCGATCTCGATACTGCCTGAGCATGGTGAGCCGAGAGCAATCCATCATACATAAATAATCCTACATTATTCGCGGATCACAGAGAGCGATACATACGATCTCAGAGAACAAAATATCAGGCAGATCTCGTATCGATTTTCTATGAGTTTCATGGAACTTTACTCAGCCCGAATCTATCCCCTCAATCGGTATCAGTATTTGAATCGCTTCTTGCTCGTTTTGAGGCATTACGAGCTCAGTATGTACTTTCTTTTTGACAAGAAGAGTGATGAGTCGGAACTCCTAACTATACAGGAACTTTTGAGGCACGCAGTGGTGAATTGATAATGAAAATGGAATTATTACTTTCAAAAATCGCATGCTCGAATCCGAGTCTAATCGCAGCTTGCCGTGGCTTAACTCAATATACTACAGCTGATTTTTGGACTATCTGACAAGAGAGTGCTGTTGCCCAATGAAAGACAGTCTTGTTCCAAAAATGACTTCGATGAATCGATATGATGTGAATATATGTTGCTGCCATCAAAAACCTTCTCGATGTCAATGGCTCGAATTCTAGTGCTGTAAATCAGGCTGATCTCATCAATACAAGAACCGAACTATACTACAGGATCGCACGTGATATGGTCAGTTCCATTCTGGCAAGGGACGGTATAAGAGTCTCGATTGAACAGTATTTGATAAGAAGATGAAAGGAGCCGAGCATGGAGATACTCGAGTGATCACTCCTTGCTATGGGAACACCGAATAATCAATTTTCGATTCGAGATGTTTTAGTCACAGCACTCAATAAGCAGAAGGATAGATTTTTTCTGGAGCTGCTTTCTGGATTTCTAGGATCGAGAGAGTGGGGAATCTATGTGACAACTGCTGATATAGCGATTCCAGTAAGTACCTCAAAGACGGGTTTATCCATAGATGCTCAGGACATATATCATACGGTTGACTTGTCAGAATGAATCAAGTTATACATAGCAAAATTTTCCGCTGAAGAGAGTCTACCACAAGGAATAGCCTCACTTTTTAGAGCAGATACCATCACATGCATCGTGGAAACTCTACGAGAAGAAATACAGGAAGCAAAGAATCAAGGAAGTGCAATACATACGCAAATGTTGATGACTACTAATGGTGTATTCTCTAATAAAGTTCTAATGCTAGAATTGGCAATACAGGAGCTGCATAAGGGGATACGTACTTTTTATAAAGAATGCAGGGATTTTTTTATACAAATATCACGATTCGCACCGGATACTGAACACAGAGATTATAATTATTGACCACTAGACAGGGTAACATTTCTTCAACTGTTAGGAAGGGTACAAGAAGGACTTGATAAATTGAGGAATAGAAAGTAGCGAGCTAAGCGTAGAGTTACTTCTATATTCTATGCTCTTAGATTAGTTTCAATCATGAAAAACTCATAGATGTTCTGTTGGGGATTTTCTATACTCATGGAGTGAACAGTAACTATATACCCGAAGCCACACCAGCAGTAGCAACGGGGATTGATGCATGAGTAAAGAACTGTGTGACTCATGTCAGTGGTGAGTGCTGGGGAACCTGAGTGATAGGAGTAAAAAATATTCTCATATAGAATAATCCGCTTCCATTTTCCTGATTTTTCCATATACTTCTGGCATTATCACTTCATATCCTACTCTATGTACTATACACTCGCTGTGACATTCACGACTGATCGACTCCGTGCCCTCCAGAATCTCATCAAAAAGATCGATGCAGAGGCACGAGAAGGGGGAATACCCGATCAGAGGATTATGGAGATGCGACTCACAGCAGATATGTTCTCGTTCTCTCGTCAGGTGCAGATCTCGAGTGACAATGCGAAGGGTATGGCATCTCGTCTCTCAGGAAAGGACGTTCCGAAGTTCGAGGATAAAGAATCGACTCTCATAGAGCTCAGTGATCGACTCGAGAAGACGATCGACTATCTCAATAGTCTCTCGGAGCAGGACTTCGCTGGAGCTGAGGAGAGAGAAGCACGATTCCCATGGTTTCCTGATATGCATATGAAGGGTGGGAGCTATCTCCTCTCGTATGCGATACCGAACTTCATGTTCCATATCACGACAGCATATGCGATTCTCAGACATCATGGATTCGAGATCGGGAAGTCAGACTTCCTCGGTACACTCCCACTTATCCCTGATGCGCAATAATATGAAGCATACGCACGCACTGACCATCAAAAATCTCAAGAAAACCTATGGGAATAATGTAGAAGCACTGAAATGAGTCTCTCTCGATATCGAAGAGGGAGATTTTTTCGCATTGCTCGGACCCAATGGCGCAGGAAAATCAACGGTCATCGGCATCATCTCTGGACTCGTGAATAAGTCGAGTGGAAAGGTCGTCATCGGAGGGCATGATCTCGATAGCTCGGGTGCTGAGGCACGTCTGGGCGTCGGAGTGGTTCCTCAGGAATTTAATTTTGGTATATTCGAGAAGGTATATGATATCATCCTCGCTCAGGCTGGTTATTATGGTATCCCTCCGCGTGCAGCTCGGGTCAATGTCGAGAAATA
>JAYVLL010000110.1:0-4126 GCA_043759495.1 Candidatus Altimarinota bacterium | reverse complement strand
TTGCTTTTTCCTACTTTTCCCTATAATCGAAATCCATGAAATGGGTGCCAAACACATCGTTCATCGAAAAGAAATAAGAGGCCTTTACTGACCTCTTTTTTTGTGAGTCTATTCCTAAGATTCTAGGAACCTAAGTTCCAATAGTCGAAGATTCCAAGATTCCAGTCTTTCAAGATTCCAACCCTCTAAGACTCAAACCCTCAAACATTCCATCCTCCAACTTTCAAACCTTCCAACTCTCTAACATTCACCCTCACTATGAAGCTCATATTTGTCACTGGTTGAGTCCTCTCAGGTATCGGAAAAGGGATCGCCGCAGCATCGATCGGTGCCCTCATGAAGGGTATGGGATTTCACGTATTTTGTCAGAAATTCGATGGATATCTCAATGTCGATCCCGGAACCATGAGCCCCTATCAGCATGGCGAAGTCTATGTGACTGATGATGGAACGGAGACGGATCTCGATATCGGTCACTATGAGCGATTTCTCGATACGGATATGAACCAATTCTCCTCATTCACGAGTGGGAAACTCTATGAAGAGATCATCATGAAGGAGCGTCGTGGAGACTATCTCGGAGGAACCGTCCAGATCGTTCCACACCTCACAGATCTCGTAAAGGAAAAGATTCGTGAAGGATCAAGCTCGGCGGATGCTGATATCTCGATCATCGAGATCGGAGGAACCGTCGGCGATATGGAAAATGAATATATCCTCGAGTCAGCTCGACAACTTCAACACGATCTCGGACATGAGAATGTCATCTTTGTCCATGTAGCACTTCTCCCATATCTCCTGGCATCGAAGGAACTCAAGACAAAACCCATCCAGCACTCGATCCGAACCCTTATGAGCTATGGGATCCATCCTGATTTTCTCATCGTGCGCGCTGATACCGCTATCCCTGAGGATATGCTCGAGAAGATCGCACGATCGACGTGACTCAGAGAAGACCATGTGATCTCAGCTCCGACGCTCGACTCGATATATCGCGTTCCTCTCGCATTCAATACTGTTGCTCTCGGTCAGAAAATCGCAAATAGTCTCCAGTTGCCAATCGTGCATCCAGATCTCACGAAATGGGAAGAACTCCTCACGAATATCGACAGTTCGACTGAGGAACTCACGATCGGGATGGTCGGGAAATATGTCGGTCTCGAAGATGCGTACTATTCACTGAATGAATGACTCAAAGCGGCAGGATTTGCCCATCAGAAACGCATAAAACTCAGGTTTATCGAAGCAGAAGATATCGAAAAAGAAGGAACGAAACTCCTCGAAAACCTCGATGGAATCTGTATTCCTGGAGGATTCGGCGATCGAGGAACAGAGGGGATGATCCTGAGTGCTCGATATGCTCGAGAGAACAAAATTCCCTATCTCGGGATCTGTCTCGGATCGCAGATCATGGCGATCGAATTCGCACGAAATATACTCGGTATCACTGATGCTAATAGCGAGGAGTTCACACCCGATGGCAAGAATAATATCATCCACATCATGGAGCATCAGAAGTGACTCACGACCAAGTGAGGAAATATGCGACTCGGAGCGTATCCATGCGTGATCCGTCCAGGTACGTTGGCTGAGAAGGTGTATTTTCCTTTGTCATCCCGTAGGGATCCCTTTCAAACGCATATTTGAGAAGAAAAACTCATACGTGAAGGAAAAAGCGATTTCTCCGCTTCACTGCGAAATGACAAAACTGATACCTTAACTGTTTCCGAACGTCACCGTCATCGTTTCGAGTTCAACCCAGCATATCGTACTCAGATGGAAGAAAAGTGATTCATCGTCTCGGCCACTTCTCCGGATGGGACCCTCGCTGAGATTGTTGAACTCCGTGATCACCCCTATATGATCGCCACTCAGGCACATCCAGAACTCGCCTCTCGTCCGACGCATCCACATCCACTCTTTATGGGATTCATCGAGGCGATGCAATCATAAAAAAACCCTTTCGGGTTTTTTTTCTACCAGAGCACTGGAATGAGCGTTCTACGTCGATGCTCCATCTACTCACTGAGCTCCAGGCTGATACGTGAATGCTGTGATCGGAAGCATGATAAATGAGAGAAATATCAGTCCTACAGTCCACCAGGCACCATGCCCAGTATTTTTCGAGATTCCATGATAGACTTTGATAAATGCATATATATTCCAGAGTGGGATGAACATTCCGAGTACCCACCAGTAGGAGAGTCCTGCTATTGTTGTGAGATTGAACGCGCTCAAAAATGGAATAAATGCCATCCAGCTATACTCTATATTCATCTTTCTTGAGAGCTTGTACTGACAGTACATATAGAATACTGTGACTACGATATAAATCAGTCATATCAACGGACTGAGATCGCCGGACATACTCCCGATAGTCGTACCATGCGTCATCACCATGTCAGATCATGTGAAGGGTGTGACATCTCCTACCATAGCATCAGATGGATTCATATAAAGATTATGAAAAAATAAATTGCTCTATGAAAAGCTTCAGGTATAGTATCATGAATACTCTCATCTGTCAAAATATGACTCTCTTCGACTCTCGAAATGTACTCGATCGCCTACAGGATACCTTCACCTCCATATTCAATCCAGAATGGAAAAAGAACCTCGCACCATTTCTGATTCTCCTCGCTATCAATATTATCGGCTGAGTCGTCATCTGACTCCTCGTCCCGATCTTGCTGATTCCAGTCGGGATGATGAGCTGATGAGGGATAGAAAAATGAATCATTATCGGTGTGTTCGTATGCGTACTCATGATCGGAATGACGCTCTTCTACTGGATCACTGGGAATCTCACCACTATCTGTAGCTATCTCGTCGTGAGAAAAAAGGGAATAGCATTCCAGCCCATGGAAATTATCCGCGAAGCCACCACCTATCTCAAGCGGGCTCTCAGATTCGATGGATACTATTATAGTATCCTCTCTGTTATTCTCTTTGTACTTTTTCTTCTCTGTCTCCCGTTTCTTCGTGGCATGATATGACAGATACTCGAGCTCTCAGCCTGACCGATGGACTATCATGCTCTCGCTGGATGAATAGCTCAAGCACTGTTTCTTTTTGGGATTTTTTGTCTCTCTTTCTGAGTCTTCTCTGCCTGGTTCTCGACGAGATACCTCACGAATAAGCCAGGATACATTCTCGAGTGATGAGATGATTTCTCCTCCTTCACATCAGGAAAGTCGATCACGATGGGGAATTTCTGGAATATACTCGGGAATCTCATCCTTCTCGGCATCATCGTCTCGATCGTCGGAAGGACTCTCTCGAGTCTCCTCTCGACCATCATGGGTTCGAGCTCGAGCATCGATCTCTGATCACTCCAGAACACGACTCAGGAGGACTTCATGACCAGGATCATTCCCATCATAACCGCTTCCTTCTCCTGATGATCTACATGAGCGAGCATGATCATATCGGTCATCATCGGGATGCTCATAGGCATCTATAGAAATGCCTTCGTCTACACGCTCTGGAACGATCTCCGAACTGAAGTCATACATCCAGCAATCACGACAACAGAATAGTTTGATTTCTTCTTTCTTTTTTCTATACTTGCCTGCAACTCAAAACAAATAGATCAAAAAAAACTGCTCGAGTGGTGGAATGGTAGACACGTACGTTTCAGATACGTATGCCCTTCGGGTGTGTGGGTTCAAGTCCCATCTCGAGCACCAGAAACAATTGCTCTCCTAGAAATAGGAGATTTTTTTGTATCTTTTTCTGAAAATCATAGAATACACACATGGACTCCCTCTTCTCTCGCGACATTACACCTCTCGCATCACTTCTCAGACCTGAGTCACTCGATGACCTCGTCGGACAATCGCACCTGATCGGACCAGGAAAGCCGATCAGGAAATTCATCGAAGCAGGACGACTCCCATCGATCCTCCTCTGGTGACCTCCAGGATGTGGGAAGACGAGCCTCGCGAGAGTCATATCGAAGTCACTCGATGGGGAATTTTTCCACCTCTCGGCGGTCCTCGCGAAGAAGGAAGATGTCGTGCGGATCATCGGAAAGGCGCAGAAGAGTTTCGCAGAAGGTCGACAGACGATCCTCTTTCTCGATGAGATCCATAGATGGTCGAAGTCTCAGCAAGACGTCCTCCTC
>JAYVLL010000109.1:0-2218 GCA_043759495.1 Candidatus Altimarinota bacterium | reverse complement strand
TCATTCGAGGGACAAAACTCGGGGGAATAGTGGCTCTCTCAGAAATCCAAAATCCAAAATCTAAAATTCAAAATGGAGAGGAAGTGGCTCGTATATTTCGCCCACTGCTTCATGTTCAGAAAACAACCATTCTCCAATATACTCAAGAGCATCAGATCGACTATCGAGAAGACTCGACCAATACGGATACTGTATATCTCCGCAATCATCTCAGACACAATATCCTCACAGAATTCGAGCGGATCAATCCTGAGTACCGTCGCGCGATCGAGAACTTTATCGAGTATACTGGCGAAGTACAGAACTGGATCGACACGCAGGTGAAGCAGTGGATAGAAAATCAAAAATCTAAAATCCAGCATTCTCAGAAAGTACAGAAAAATGGGACTGAATATCTATTTCTGATTTCTGATTTTCAGAGTGTATCACCTTTTTTCCAGCGAGAGGTCATGAGGTATCTCTATGAAGTTGCAAATAGTGGAACCATCGGACTCTCAGAGTGACTCATCGACGAACTCATCCGATTTATCACTGAGGGATCGAATTCCTATGGTATCCGAGAAGTCAAAAAACTGCATATCTATCGAAAAGGGAATACTCTATCTATATTCAGTGTCTCTCAGGAAAGAGAATAGATGTGGTATTCGTACTCCACCCCTTGCATATTTGTTCATACTTTCCTCATGTATCGAACAATGCCCGTACTTCTTTTTGTTGACTTTTTTCGAGTCGATCAAACTTAAGATATATAAAGTCTGCGAGGTTATGGACAACTCAACTATTGATAAACTCAGGTTCTCCTCTACGTAAGAGTTCGAGGAACTCTTTTGGATCTTGATTTTGAACCGTTATGATAATATTGCTATTCCAAGCATTCCTCAGGGCACTTCCTGGTTGGCTCAAGAGTTTTCTCGCTTCGTCTACATCGCCTTCACCTCTGAGATAACCTTTCACGATTGTGAATGGATTGTATTTATCCAGGAGAAGATCTAACCGAGCAGCGAGAGATTTTCCAAAACTCTCATCTAATGTTCTTTTTTTCATGGCTTCTGCGACTTTTCCTTTCAAGAGACTCAGTGTTTCCAGAGGCGTTGTTTCGGGGATAGCCCCCAGAAGTTTTGAAAGAACACTTGAATAGAGGATGTCATTTGTTGAAGCTTTTTCGAGAATGAGTTTTATGATTGTAGGTTCTCCACATTGACTCAGGAAGCTTCCACTATCATTCCTATTTGCTACTTGAGTTTTGAGAAATGTTTCTATCTCTCCAGGATTTCCATCTTTGAGAAAGACTCCCAAAAGTCATGTGTGTTCAACTTTTCCAGAACTACCGACTGTCATCGGCATTATGGTATCTGCCTTGATCGATCGAGGTGACCGCATGAGTTCAGTCATTTGTTCTGCCCTCGCGAAGGCTTTTGCCTGAGTGAACATGGCATCGAGTCAGTCTGGAGCTTTGAGATCACAAACTTCCAGATACTTTTTGACATCGTTGAGGCTGAATCCAGAGTTTTCGACAAGAATAGCACTGATGTGTTCTTGTTTGAGTTCTCATTTAAATTTCTCCATAAAGTCCAATATAGTTCATCATTTTCTCGATTGCATAGCGATTAATTCCCGAGCAGTGGCAGCACTTTTGTCAGCTTCTTCCACAGCTCCGAGGTATCCTCACTTGATGAGTTTCTTTGCTGTTTCTTCTGGTATTTTGAGGTCTCTTAAGGCTTCCATCTTTTTTCCAAGAGATTGGACTGAATACTTTCAGACCGTTTCTCCTCATGTATTGATCTTGTGGATTCTTATAAGTTCTTGGAATTGGTCGGCTGTGAGGCTACGAAGCTCAGGAAAATCTGCTTTCATAAGTGCTATTCGTTGCTTGTCATTTCAGATGGAAAGATTGCGATCTATAGCTGGCCCGATATCTCTAACTCTTCACTGAGCGATATTAGTCCTCGCTTCCCCCGTTTCTCCAGCTTTCTTGACTTGATTCACTCATGAAGCTGGAGTACTGAGGAATTCCTTTATCTTCGTAATATAGCTATTTAAGGGTATTCCATTCTGTTCCAGTCGAATGGCGATTTTTTCGAGTCATTCGATAATACCAGAGAGTTTCACGGGATTCACTTCTCAAGCCTTTATTGCCTGTTCGATCGCTCGAGGGAGTTGCTCGAGTACTTTCTTGACGAGTGCAAGTGCTTCTCCAATTTTTTTTGCTTTGAAGAGT
>JAYVLL010000108.1:0-2655 GCA_043759495.1 Candidatus Altimarinota bacterium | reverse complement strand
GGAGAAACTGTTGGAAGAACAAAAAGTCTGTATATAATCCCTCCTAAGCTTTTGAATTTGACGACGTAATCTCCTACACAACCTGGTACTTATGTACAGATAAGTTATCAAATATACTGGTTAAAAATGTACATTTGATTACAGCATGTATTAAACCCCCACCTCTGGTGGGGGAGTACCTCTAGGTTCTACCGTTCCGACATTGCATAGAAAAAGGAGTTATGGTAAGATAGGACTTGCAAAAAGACCCTAGCTTTATTTACCATAACTCCTTTTTCAACATGAATTCTTCAAACTCAAATATCCAAATGGCTCATGTCACTTGGGATTGTACCTATCACATCGTGATTTGTCCAAAATATCGCAAAAGAAAAATCTATGGAAAGCTTAAGCAGAATCTTGGAAAGATTCTCACAAAGCTTCTTGGAGAAATGAAGATAGAAAAACTCGAATGAAATCTCTCACAAGATCATATTCATCTTCAGCTCAAGATCCCACCATCACTTTCTGTCTCAAAAGTTATAGGAACACTCAAAGGAAAGTCAGCTATCAGACTTCACAATCAATTTTGTACCAAAAAACATACCACCAACAAACACTTCTGGTCACGAGGCTACTTCGTCAGAACCACAGGTCTTGATAAAGATATGATCAATGAATATATCAAGAATCAAGAAAATGAAGATAAACGTGAGGACTGAAACCAACTTGATCTTGAGTTCTAGCTTCCAAACGCACAGACGTTAACAGACCCTTCTAGGGTCTTTTTGCTAAAACCACCTCTTCTAGAGGTGGATAGTTATTGTTGGAGTTGATCACTTGCTTTGTGTTCAGAAAAGTTCCACGTTTCTTTACTGCCTGACCATTCATTAATCTGTACTACCCTAGACGCTCCATAACCGATGATGCTTATTTGAGAAGGTAATTGATGTGTAGTACTTACGGCAGTTGATTCAATTCATCATCAAGATCACTGAATTTGAGACATATCAATTGGTTAAATATTTTCTCTTATTTCTTAAACTTCAAGAACTTCATCAGTGCTTCACGAGTTGCCATGATATCTCACTTTGCTGTATGCGCACTGTAGGGTGTCAGGTGGAGTACCGTCGCGATGCCTCCAGGCTTCGAGAGGCTCGTACTCTGGAATGGCAGTGTCATCTTATTGTACCTGGCTATGGCATTTGCCTGATTGGCGATCGACTTGGTATCGATGACATCATTACCGAGTTTCTCGTAGAAATTATTTCGACGAGCATTCGCGAAGATACTTCCGAGAAATGCGATATCTGCAGTGACGAATTGGCCTACCATGATCGGCCTTCGTTCTCATGAGAAATATGTCTTGAGAAAAGCATCCCAATAATCACAGAACTCTTCATATGACTTCCCCACGGCTATACGATCCAGTGTGAATCCATTGTACTCCAGGGATTTCGGATCGATGAGGATATTATCAGGAGGACAGAGGTCCATATAGAACTCGCCGATGATATCGAGCGTATCGTTGAGTACCACAGCTCCGACCTCGATAACACCATGGATAAATGGATTGAGGCCCGTCATCTCGAGGTCCAGTACGAGGTATGTTCCAGGATTTGACTCTGCCATGAATAGAGGTCGTAAGAATTATTTGCTTTTTTGCTATCAGTTACTACTCTCTAGGAGAGAAAAATGATAAATTATCCTACTCCTATTCAAAGAGAAGTCAAAAAAATTTTCTTTACAATTATGACAAAACCATTCATCATCCAAGATCAATATTTCACAAAAGCAAAAAAGCTCGGATATCGCGCACGCAGTGCCTTCAAGCTCATCGAAATCCATGAGAAATATAATCTGATCCAGAAAAACATGAACGTCCTTGATCTGGCGAGTGCACCAGGGAGTTTTCTCCAGGTGATAGCAAAGATCATCGGACAACAAGGGAAGGCAGTCGGGATCGATATCCAGAAGATTGATCCAAATTTCTGATTTCCGAACATATACCTCTTGCAGGAAGATATATTCGAGTTCGAAAAGATCCGAATATTTCTCGATACACTCGGCATCTGACGATTCGACCTCATCACCTCTGATATTGCCCCATCGACTACGGGAATCACAGGAGTCGATCAGTACAAATCAGTCGAACTCAATCTCGCCATCCTCGAGGTAGCACAGATCTTTCTGAAAAAATGAGGAAAACTCGTCCTCAAGGTATTTGTCGGTGAGGATATCGATGATCTCGTCGTGCCACTGAAACAGGCATTCAGGAAGGTGGCTCGATTCAAGCCGAAAGCCTGTAGAGATAGGAGTTTCGAGGAATATTTTATCTGTATCGATAAGCTCACATAGTTTTCTGATATAAATACAGAGAGAGTCAAGGAGATTTTTTTCGAGATTTCTTGTTTTTTTGATCAAATAAGTTATCCTTCAAGAAGTTTCCCTGACTTCCAGGGGAATATTTATATCTAATACTGCACTATGGATACTGCAAAAGGAATCACTATCGATCAGATCATTGCAAAATTTGTCCCGATTCTCGGCGCACTCCTCTTTATCACGTGACTCGGTTATCTCATCTATACGAGCGTATGGGAACTCATGTGACCGACGATACGACTCGGGGTGGGATTTTTTGTCTCACTTGCGATTATCGGATCGGCTTTTTCC
>JAYVLL010000107.1:0-5293 GCA_043759495.1 Candidatus Altimarinota bacterium | reverse complement strand
AATATATGATTTTCCCTAAGAAATCAATCTTTTTTCTATATTTTGAGTTCTGGATAATCTGGAAAACAAAATAGGAGCACAAGAAATACTATTTAGATGAGGATCTTTGCTCTTTCGAATTGTTCGATCTGCATATCGAGTCTCTTTTTAGCGAGTGTTACTGATGGCACTTCACCGATCGAAGAGTTAGCGATATTTCATCCTTCGATACTGAGCTCAGTAGCATGACGATCGATCCAGAGTCTGATATTCTGAGCAAATTCATCGATCATACTGAGGAGCCATTTTTGTTCTGCAGGATGCGATTTTTCTACGATTTTTGCCATTCCGTGGACTTCACGACTCAGTATTCTGATACTTGATGCGAGGTTCTGGAGATTTTCTGGTGAGATCCGCATATCTCTGTAGTCTTGGTTCATATCCGATAACAGTGAAGAGTACATGTTCATGAAGTGTGATTTTTTCTCTGAGAATGAAGGTTTCGAAAGATGGAGCACGAGTATGCCGATCACTATACAGATAAGTATGAATATGAGAATTTCCATAGTGTATATATTAGTCTCCGTAACCACCTCCATTCGATGAACCTCCGCCACCGCCAAATGAGCTGGATGAGTCACTCGAGGAATACGAAGAGTGAGAGAATTCTCTCGATGAGGAACTAGAGTTGTCAATATTTCTCGATGAGTAGCCAGAGCGAGGATAGAGCGAGGATCATGTTCATCAGACAGAATAGTCAAAATGAAGTGTATATCCGTAGATATCTCGGTCGCAGCTATACGTCTGGAGAACTCAAAAGCTCTTCTCTGTAACAAGAGTACAGAGTCCTGGACGCAATATGGCCAAGATCCCCACAAGGAAAAATACAATCGGAAATACGAGAGCAATATAGTACCACTTATTATCTGAAGTCTTGCGCTTGTTCCATATGTATATCGCTACTCAGATCCCAAATCCCATCATCAACAGGCCCATAATCACTGTATGTATGAAAAAAATCATCACACTGAGAAGAGTGAGTACATAGAGCACCATTCATATATTTTCTCTTCGTTTTTTCCGGAGTCATGGATCTATACCGAGTCATCGAGGTGTATTCTGAGAATGCTGAACTATGTATGAAAAAAGCAGGATCAGTTCCCTATATCTTCCCTGATTGACGAACTGCCTGAGTTGATTTTCTACGATATCTCGACATACCATCTCCGTATATTGGAGTTCCATGCCTTTTCCTGTCACTATGCGGATTTTTTGTTCTTCTGTAGCGATGATGAGCAGAAGCCCATTATTGAGGTCTTTTTTTCCGATCTGATTCTCGTTAAAGAGCTTCAGTCAGATATTCGATAGCTCATTTCATCGTCGATGTGGGAAAAGTACAACGACTATTTGTTCTCCTGTTTTCCTATCGTGTTCGGCGAAGAGCTCATTGAGGAGAGAAGAGTGTTCGTCATCGAGTACTCCAGAAAAATCATTGACATATTTTTCGAGTCGAGGTATTTCGAGTGGATTCATAGAGTATACTTATAGTGCGAGATTATATCATATACGAATAATGAAAAATCTCCAAAAAACATGAGCATTCTCTCCTTTTCCCCAGAGAATAGGTGCATTCGAGTTCTCGTAGGCCATGAAAAAAGGCTTACCTTTGCGGTAAAGCCTTGATTAGAACATTTGTTTTCGATGTTTGGTAGCGCTACGGAGAATTGAACTCCGGTTCCAGGAATGAGAATCCTGTGTCCTAGCCACTAGACGATAGCGCCAGAGAGAATGTTGGAATGTTGGAATCTTAGAGTCTTTGGGGAAACCAAACATTCCAAAAAACTACTTTTTCAAATCTGTCGTTATACCCATCGAGCGAGCAGAACCCGCGACGATAGACATAGCCATATCGAGATCATTTGCATTGAGATCAGGCATTTTGCCCTCAGCAATAGTCTGCAGTTGTGTTACCGTGAGGTGACCGACCTTGACCTTATGAGATTCCTTGGATCCTGAAGCGAGCTTCAGTGCGTCCTTGATCCACCACGTCATAGGAGGCTGCTTGGTATAGAAGTCGAATGAACGATCTTCGTAGATATTGATAACCGTCGGGAGGATTTTTCCCATCTGATCCTTGGTTTTGTCGTTGAATTCCTTACAGAACTGAGCGATCTGGATACCAGTAGGACCGAGAGCGGTACCGACTGGAGGTGCTGGATTCGCGAGTCCTGCCTTGAGCTGGAGCTTGACGACTTTAGTTGGTTTTTTTGCCATAGATAAAAAATAGCATATATCATCTGTCACATGAAGTATGAGTGAGAAGCGCATCCTGTTCGGGAAGTCGAGGAGTACACTCTCTGTATATAAACGTTTGAAGCACGGGTATTATAAAGAATCTAGAGAAAATGCAAGAAAAAATGACAAAAAGAAAAAAATGTGGTATTATGCACACTCTATACTTCCTAAATTCACTCATATGACCTCAAGTACCCTCCCTGGAGCAAGCGATAATACAGATAATGAAGGAGTTATACCGGCATTACCATGATCCGCCCCTGCTGCGTGAGCTGTCGCGAGTGGTGTTTCAGGAAGAGTGAGCAAGGCCCTTACTGACCATGCAAATATCAGAGCTCAATACGCAAGACAACTCCAACTCTTAGATCGTAATGGCTGAGGAATCGAAGATGTAGATCGCTTACCCATATTAGAGGATGCACTCATAGGGTATGATCATTATCTGGTAACGGTGGAGTCAGCAGTAAATAATCTCAGGAAAGCACTCAATCAAGACGGTAAATCCCTATGAGAGCTCGTAGAAAAAGAGCTTTCGAATAATCCAGAATGAAACATCCGGGAAATAATGGATCGGTTACTGTGACAACTGGAAAAAGCTGTCATTGATTGAAATAGAGAAAGAATAGATCAAGAGTATACTATCATACAGAGAGTCTGGGCAGTAGCATGATGAGCATGAGTCAGTTCTGATGGAAGTATAAAACTGAGAGATGGAAAAAAACAAGTTCCACTATACTTCCAAAAAAGAGTCGTTCGTAAGAATGACTCTTTTTTCTTTCTCTCCGTTCCTACTATCCCAATGAGAGATTATGAAGTCAGGCAGATATGAGTCCAACCATATCTTTAAAATTCATCTTTACGGTCTGGAAGTTTCCATATATACGATTTCGGAGGGGGTCTCGTACAATACAAAATCTTTTCCATCCAGAGTAGGAGAAGGTATGTTCAATTATAACTCGTATTTGAGATATCTGTCGATTCATCTCTTTGTCTTCGGGTGTGAGTGGATGGAGCTTCGTGGCTTTCTTGGGAGTGAGTATTTCTTTGAATTTCACAAATGCTGTATCTCCGTATCCAAGCATTTCCTTAACTTGAGATAATCATTCAATTCCCATTTCTTCAAGAATAGGACTGTCATGCTTTTTTCACTCTACTGTTTCTGAGAGGAAGAGTATTCGTTTCTTCTTATCTGCAATCACTCCATTCTTCACTGTATGAGCCTTCTTCTTTCCTGAGTAATATTTTTCTTGTATTTTTCATTTCTTTGGCCTCTGTATTTTTCGTTCACTCCCATCCAAGAAAAAATCTTTGAGATCAGGAAATTCACGAATAAAATCCTCTATATTTCCAATCTTTCGCTTTGGAAGCATGAGCTTTCTTCAAAGTGTTGCTTGAAGAACCAGGAGATATTTCATAACCCAATCATGTGTTCGTCATTTACTGGTACCATTCCAGAAAAATCCCATCATCTCAAATGTGAGATAGAGACGAACATAGGCAAGGATGAAGAATAACTGTTCTTCAGGAGTAGCAAGAAGTCACTTTGGTCACCCACCAATAATACGCTCAAATATATGTCACTCTTGTTCTTTCGCTGATCTTTTCGCAAAAAGAGCTTCTTGTACACATATGGAGAATACGGGAACAAGATTTTGAAAATCAGAGAGAGAAATACCTGTGAGTCACCTGAAAATACGAGGATTCTTCTGAGCTTTTTCAAGATTTGAGAGTGAGGAGAACATATCTAGATAGAAGAAAAGAGGAGTAAACTCCTCTTTTGTCTCTATTTCTTCTCATTTTGCAAGTATTTTCTAGACTTTTTGATGGGAATGATTATTCTGGAACGAGTTTAAAATAGAATTCCACGATCAAACATGTGAAAGAGTACTGCGCAAACATTTTCCGAATCTCGTACAATATATTTGATAGATAGCTCGATGATCACGAATAGTTTTCTGAAATGTATCGTTTTTTTTGCAAAAAGAAAAAAAGAGTGGTAGTCTGAATGTATGTGAGAAAAACCATCAGAGCTATCATCGATCGATCGACCTTCAGTCAAGCCGAACACTGAAGTATGAAATAGAAATTTTACTCCAGAGAAAACCTTTGACGTTCGTGGGCAATTTCATCTTCCTTCGAATATCAATCTTCCCCCAGCGCTAGCCGATATCCCCAATATTCTCAAAAAACTCTGATTCCCAGATAACATTATCAAAGAAATGATGGAAGGAATGGCGGACAAGCTCTCTCCAGTATTATCTTCCCCCTCGATTGATCCCAAGATAAAAGAGCGACTTCTTAGCTTGGTCGTAGAGAAACTAGAAGATATCTCCAGGTACACTAAGGAGGGCCTACAGAGCTGGGCATCAGATTTACGTGAAGTGATGACTGCGAATACACTGCCAGATCCGAGGACCGATATGTCCTTCTATCACAAGAAATTTATAGGATTGCGAATACAGAATATAGGAGATATCACCAGTGGTCTCATGGTCGCCTATGGTCCTCGCACCACGGTCGGGAAGTTCTCCTACAATGGACTCGACTACACCGCGCTTCGAGACGGAATACGTGGTATCGATGGGAAGCTCGGGCTCAATATCTGAAATTTCATCGACCAGTATGCTACACGAGGAACGGAAGCACTCGGTAAGAGTATGAGTGCATATACGGGAAGCTTCCGAGGAGACATAGCAACCGAGAACCTTCGAGGTGTCCTCGCGGAGAATATCTTGGATCAGATCGAGACGAAGCTCGGAACAAAACTAGAATCTCGACAGCATATCCTGAACCTCACAAAAAATGGAACCCTGAACCCTGAATCGTTCACAAAAGGAACAAAAGAATATGACATCACTACTTTCATACAGATGTATCTCGGACAACTCACTAATTTTCAGTCAAAAGAACGCTCGATCACGAATATTCGCAATACTGCTGAAGGAAAAAATGACTTCTTGATTGCGGGAACCTCATTTGTCGAAGATCATCCATTCAAAGAAAAAAAGGAAATCTGAGA
>JAYVLL010000106.1:0-3168 GCA_043759495.1 Candidatus Altimarinota bacterium | reverse complement strand
GTCGCCATGAATGTCCCACTGCCGAACTCGACAATAGATACAAACTCGAAGTATTTGAGGAGGATCTCGCGAGTGCGTGTATAGATACCGCCATTCGAGAGGATACTCGATGGGAGGATGATCGCCGCGATCCCTCACTCAGTGAGGAGTTGTTTGGTCCGCTCGATGAAGAGGCTCTCTATCTGTGAACTCTGATCGGTGAGGTACTTGTAGAGCTCGAAATCCTTATCTGCATTTTTATTTTTCAGGTTTCACTTGCATGCAGAGACTGAGTACGGAGGATTCGCGAGTACGAAGTCGAATTGCCCATTGTCCTGAGTTCCAGGGATTTTTTTCCTGAGTTTACCGAGATAGTTCCCGCCCGTGAAGCTATCGAGACCATCGCCGTGGATCACGTTCGCGATACCATCACCATGGAGGTAGCAACCGACCTTCGTGGTCTTCACGAGACGATAATCGAGCTCGACGCCATAGATATAGTCATGTGCCCAGGCAAATGGATTGTCATGTTGCCATGGCTTCAGTGCTCGAGAAGCACTCGGAGGAAATACGCTCAGATCGAGCCCTGATATGATATTCTGGAGTTCTTCCATGGACTCAGTCAGGAAGTGTCCGCTTCCTGCGGCATAGTCGATGATATTCGGGAGGAGTTCATCAGTCGCTCAGGTAGCGAGTTTTTTCTTCATGATCGTCTCGAGTGGGATACTCTTCGAGATAAATCGAGCTATCGGAACGGGAGTGAAAAATTGTCCACTCTCCTGCTTCAGCCCCGTAGTGAGGAGGAGCTCGAAAAAATCACCGAGAAATGGCTGCTTTTTCGCATAGCGAAAACGATAATTCTGGAGGAGTTCGACGACTTCCTTGAGCACTCGCGAGTTATCATAGAATGTCTCTTCATCGAATACTTCTTTGATCGCGAACTCATTATTTTTCTGGAGGCGAAGCTTGGTGATCTCCACGAGTATACTCTCACGATCTTTCTCACTGATATGCCCGTATTTGGTATTGAAATATTCATCACTGATATCGGATATCTCTTTTTTTAGAAAATCATTCATTCCGATTCTATAGAGATCTGAGAGTCTTTTCTGGAAAGACACCTCATCATCTTCTCATTCTTTCCACTGGAAATCGAGTTCATCGCTCGGATTTCGATCTTCATCTTTGATTTTACAGAGAAAGAGGGTAAATATCTTATTGAAAGCATTCGGTTTATCAGAAACAGCGTTATGACGCAGTATCTCGAGAAAACGGTTGAAGATAAAAGAGCTATCTTCCTGGCGAATATCTGCGAGATCACTGAGTGTCAGAGCCTTACTCTCAAAGTGGTAGGCTCGAGCCCAGGATTCGAATATTCCATTTTGCTTCGAGAACTTGTTCCATCGATTATAGAGATCTTCAGTATTGTTTGCTAAAAGACGATAGTCTTCCTCTACTTTGATAATCTCATTTTTGTAGATAATTTTTCACTTTTCGAGCTGGGAAGTATAGAGGACGAGGAATTCAGTATTTCGATCCTGCTGGAGATACGAGAGTAGTTGTCATCATTTTTTCTGGGTGTTCTGCCATTCTCGGTCGAATTCTTTTCACCAAGTCTTGCACTCGATCATGAGATAGGCTTTTCATTCTTTTTTGACGAGGATATCGAGCCATCCGCCAGCAGCACCATGTCCGACAGTGAACTTTTTCTCGAGGATGATATCATCTGGTTGGTATCACTTCGAGAGAAGTCGATCGACACACTCGAGAACCACCCAGTTCTCATCTTGTGAAAAATTAGCAGTTGTGGCACGTCATCCTCATATTTTCTCACCATACTCAATCTTCTCATTTTTATAGTCTATGAATATTTCATATCCGCCACAAAGAGAATACTTTTTCGAGTATATATCCTGAGTATTCTCTTTTGGAGTAAAACCAAGCGCAAGGAGAAGATTTTTCATACCATGAAGTATAGTGAGATACTTCTTTTCTCCAATTTTTTCTCATCTGAAAAAGTCTTCCCTTTTACGAGAAATGTTTAATAAGTATACAATATATACAGAAATACATTTCTACACATTCGGCTTCGTGGTGATGATCTTCTCCTCGAAGTACGATGAGAGTATCTGGATACCGACATGTTCCCCTCCAGCGAAGAAGAGTCCTGTTCCGACAGAAGCATTCAGGAGGATATATTTCTCCTGTTCAGTGAGCTTGAATATATCCTGGAGGATATCGATCGAGGCAGGAGATTGCTTGAGGAGGAGCTGGATCGATGAGTTCGTCACGATCGCCTTCCCATACTGATTCGTCATGAAGTCCTCAACATCCTGCGTGATGGTCGTGATGCCGAGTCCATATTTTCGAGCCCGCTTCACGAGTCCGAAGAGGAACTTTGCTGAGTCTTCATACTGCATGATATTCCATGCCTCATCGACGACGAGCATGCGTTTTTTCTCACTCGATCGTACGACATTCCAGACATAGTTCAGGAGCATATACATGGCAATCGGTCGGAGGATCTCATCGAGATCTCGCACCGAGAAGACGACGAGTCACTCCTTCAGGTCGACATTCGTCGGCTGAGAGAAGACTCCAGCAAATATACCAGAAACATACTTATCGAGACGTTCGACGAGTCCACGAGCTCATTCCATCGTCTCGAGGACGGAGAGGAGATCCTTCATAAGAGGGATTTCTTTCCCTTCGATATTATCATCATCCATGGTAATTCCCTTCAGTGAGTACGAGGTAATCAATGCCTTTTCGAGTATGGCTTCTTCATTGGGCGTGATCACTCAGAGCATGAGGTGGAGGAGTCCGATCATATTCACGACAGCACCCCTGAGGAGATCTCCGGGATGGGCATCCGTATCCTTCATCGCTCGAGGGAGATCGAATGGATTGATCCGTTCATTCGAGTTGAGATTGATATTGAGATACGTACCACCGACAGTATCCACGAGTGCCTTGTATTCATTCTCAGGATCGAGGACGATCACATCCGTTCCCATCATGAGTGCTCTGAGGATCTCGAGTTTCACCGCGAATGACTTTCCTCATCCGGACTTTGCGAAGACACACATGTTTGCATTCTCCGTCTGGAACCGATCGAATATGATGAGTGAGTTGTTATGGGTATTGATTCCGTAGAATATCCCATCATCCTGGGACAGTGAGTTCGAA
>JAYVLL010000105.1:0-22051 GCA_043759495.1 Candidatus Altimarinota bacterium | reverse complement strand
TATCTATTGGTAGTTCCTTCATAAGTTATATCTTAATAAAGTAAATAAATTATATATTAACCATAAATTAAACTATGTCAAAACAAATTCACTTCGGAGACGAAGCACGTCTCAAAATGTTCGCAGGAATGGAGAAGGTCGCGAAGACCGTCACCTGTACTATGGGACCCAAGGGTCGCAATGTGATCTTCTCGAAATCTTATGGAGCTCCGCAAGTCACCAATGATGGAGTCACGATCGCGAAAGAAATCGAGCTCGAAGATAAGATCGAGAATATGGGTGCTGAGCTCATCAAGGAAGCCGCATCGAAGACCAATGATGCAGCTGGAGATGGTACGACGACTGCGACTCTCCTCACCTACGCTATGGTAAAAGAAGGTCTCAGAGAAATTCGATCAGGGATAAATGCCATCGAACTGAAAAATGGTATGAAAAAAGCAGGTGCTCTCGTCGTCGCAGAGCTCGCGAATATGAGTAAGGCGCTCGTCACTCAGGAAGAGATCGAGCAGGTCGCGACGATCTCCGCTCAAGACGCTGAAGTCGGAGGGATCATCGCTGCTGCGATGGAGAAGGTCGGAAAGGATGGAGTGATCACCGTGGAAGAAGGAAAGACATTTGGTCTCGAGGTCGAAGTAACCGAAGGGATGAAGTTCGATAATGGATACATCTCTCCCTATATGATCACGGACGGTGAGAAGATGGAGGGTCGTGTGAACGATGCCCATATCCTCATCACGGATAAGAAGATCTCGAGTCTGAAGGATATCATCAATGTCCTCGAGTCCCTCGCGCAATCAGGTCGACGTGAGCTCGTCATCATCGCTGATGATATCGATGGAGAGGCTCTGACAGGAATAATACTGAATAAACTCAAGGGGGTTCTCACGGTTCTCGGGATCAAGGCCCCAGGATTTGGTGACAGGAAAAAAGAAATGCTCCGTGATCTCGCGATCCTCACAGGTGCGACACTCATCACTGATGAGACAGGATACAAGCTCGAGAACGCGACGATCGAGCACCTCGGGCATGCGAAAGCTATCGTCTCGACGAAGGAATCGACAACCATCATCGGTGGTGGTGGTGAGAAGCACCTCATCGATGGTCGAGTGAATGAGCTCCGCCGACTCATCGAAGTCACGAAGTCTGACTATGACAAGGAGAAGATCGCCGAGCGTATCGCGAAACTCGCTGGTGGTATCGCCGTCATCAAGGTCGGAGCTGCGAGTGAAGTCGAGATGAAGGAGAAAAAACTCCGAATCGAGGACGCTCTGAATGCTACGAAAGCAGCAGTCGATGAAGGTATCGTCGCTGGTGGTGGAGTCGCACTTCTGAAGGCTGCGAAGGCACTCAAGTGAGTCAAATTCACCCCCGCAGAGCAAGTCGGCGCAGACATCGTCGCACGTGCACTCACCTACCCTGTCCGTCAGATCGCTGATAACGCAGGAAAGGAGTGAGCTGTCGTCGTGAACGAAGTTATGAATCATGCGGATCCTCACTATGGATACGATGCGGCTGCTGATGAGTACAAGGATCTCGTGAAGGCTGGTATCATCGACCCGACCAAAGTCGCTCGCTCCGCACTCGAGAACGCTGTCTCGATCGCTGGGATGTTCCTCACGACTGAAGCGCTCATCGTCGATGCACCGAAGCGGGAAGAGTCTGTGATACCCCAATGAGGCGGAATGGGGGGAATGGGGATGTATTAGTCTATTCGGGGAAAAAAGAGGTCAATTGACCTCTTTTTTTATTGTATGATTTTCCCCGTTTTTTTATCGAGCATATAGACACCATGATGGTCATCATAACGCTCATGTTTCACGACTATTGTATCCCCAACGATAGAGAAATCTACTGGAAATACTTGCTGCATATCCGTTTCGAGAAGTGGTATGTATTTCTTAGAAAAATACTGAGTCTTCCAGAGTATCGTCCCGTCCGATTTGGATGCCATCATATATATCTCTTCTCACACTATGGTACCATCTAGATCCACAGATTGCTTCGTAGATATCTCATACCGTATTTATGATTCTTCCAGTGGGAGAACAGCATATCCTGGTATTCATTTTGCATGAAGAGTCTGTTCTATCTGAGGGGATGGTCGAACCATAGGGGGTAAGATTATAGAGGGAGTCTAAGGAAAAATAGATGATTATCAATTCGAAATGTGTACTACAAGAAAAGCGATCCCTGTAGAGTATCCATACTGTAGATTTATAGAATGTGAATTGACTAATATATATTCATGAATATTATACAAATAAAAATTCATCATCATCGTCTCTCACTAATTATAAAAAATATCATTTTTTGTTTCGATTATATATCAAAAGAATAAAATGTCAGAAGAACTCATTGCCCCTAGTGAACAGGGAACTCCTGTCACTGAATACAAAACCTTCAAAAACCTCCCTAACCCCGTACAAGTTCGACTACAAGAATATAATTCTTTTGTGGGTAAAACAGTAAGGCGCCTATTAGTTGGAACTTCTGAACTGAATTTTTTTAATACATCTAATCCATCCGCAGAACTATCCCTTGCAGGAGTCCTAAAATATGTGAGGAATCATTCGTTTCTCATTGCTGATGGATTTACAGAAACGCATCCGTGAGACAGTTATCTCTTTCTACAGAAACTGTATAACTACTTACAAAATACTAAGAATAAGAGCAAGATTATAGAGTCACCCTATTATTTGAGATTCTTAGCTGAGTACATATCTTCGATAGATCTCAGTGGAAACTATGATACTGGTAAAGATATCTCAATAGAGCTTGAGAGTAATATACAGAGACATATGTGACTTTTGTTAGGTGATAACTTATCTTTCGATGATCTTGACGCATTCGAAGAAAAAATATCTCATATATCTATATCGAATGATCAGATTGTGATGTACAGAAATAAATTACTCAATGCTCTTTCGAATTTAGGAAACTATTACGTACGAATAGGAAGAAATAGTGACTATACTAGGATTACAAGATTGGCAAAGATACTGGCAAAGAAATTTTACTCTGCGCAAATATTCTATGATCTTTTACTACTCGATATTAAGTTTGAACTCAGCAAGGAGGTTATCTCTGAGAACATTGATATACTTTTTACCCAGGCAACAACCTGTTTCGATGCCATAGGAAAAGTGTATTTGGAATGAGATTCTGAGAGACTAGAAAAAGAGAGTCTTCGATTAAAGGTTTTGAATATGGTGTATGAAGCAAGAAAATTACTTTTAGAGCCAAAAATTGATGTAGTGAAAATTTCCTGAATTATCGATATGCGCAATTCTCTACTCTGAGGCACACATCTTGGATATGAAGAAATTCCAGGATTGATCGAGATAGAAATATATATTTATATGGCCATAGATAGACTCATGACGAATCCTGAGGATCTTTCTGAGGCAATATTAAGTCATCCAAAAGAAATGTTGATGGTTTTTCAAAGAGCGGTAAATAAGGTAAATGCAGAATGACTTGATATAAATACGCATCTCAAGGAGGACAATGCATGACTCTTTGTATGATCCTTAGTGCGACTTTTTATTTACCGTACTGAATCAAATCGAGATAATTTATCAACTAATGTATCACTGCGATCACATTTATTAGAAAAAATGTTAATTATATACGATATTTTTATAGGGATAGAAACTGGAAGACAAGATATTTTCACAAAACAAGCATTTTACCAATCATATATTCGGGCATGTAGGATTATTCTCCAAACATTTCAATTAGCACAAGAAAGTGATCAGACAATACTTGAATGAATACACGATGCACTCTATTCTCAGACTCCAGAATCAATTATAGGAAAAGTCATAATAAATAATATTCTCGAAGAATGAGATAATGTCAATCGCATAAAAGAAAGAAGTCCGCATGTCGTATTCTGATATGATTCAGAAGATACATGATGAATGGTTGAGAAAATATCTCTAGAAAAACTCGATCAGTCTTTTATGGATAAGTGTATAGCTATCCCATGAATAATTACTTTCGAGAATTCTATGTATTCGATGAGTGTCATATCCACTTCCATACTTGGTGTATGAAGAAAGTGTTATACGTTTCGATTCTGAATTCCTACAAAAATCAGAGATACTTATCCGCCATTTCTTGGTATTATGACCATTATTATTGATAGTGACTGATATATCCACTACGATGAAATCATATCGAAGACAGATGACAAGGATATATGTGCCATTTTTTTATCCCAGAAGAAATTACTCCTTGAGAAATTAGGCAATTTTTCAAATAGTGACGTGGACACATTACTTGAGGAAAATCTCATTTATTCAGATACATTTTGAAGTATATCCAGATTTTGAAACAATAAAAAATGACATAGTGTATTTATTGTAAAAACTCGTACTCAGAATGGTTGAGAATTCCGAAGTGAGATAAATACATATACGGAACGATGAGTTCATTATATATATCTCGGTGCGATGTGCAATACACTAAATGGACATAATCTCAATCAACTATTAGGATGGCTATGAAGTATCTTGCTTAGAACAACTAATCCTATGAATGCTGCAGCAATATTATGAACCGAAATTATATTTTTCAGAGATTCTAGACATGGAACTGATGAATGACGAAAGAACCAACTTAATGTAGAGCGCTTCTTAAAGATGATGAAGAGGGCAAAGGAACATGTCGAGGATAAATCAGAAAATACATACTCTCATCATTTCTGGTGGAAATTTATGCATTCTGATGATGGGATATATCCAATACGCCAATCATGGAAAAAACTCGTAAATAGTATGAAAAATATCGCCCTGCGTCTGAGAGCAATATTTTCTCAAAAAGAAACATAGAGATTTTAGATATTTGCAGATACATCTACCATACTACCGTATGCAAGACCATTTCATGATCGAGCAAGGTCTTCGTACTGACTTATTGTGGCAAGTCCATTTCATGATCGAGCAAGGTCTTCTATTTGTTCAGAATATGCTAACCCATTACCAGATCGGACAAGAGTTTCATTATACATACTATCAGCTTGAGCAATCTGAGTCATTACTGGAATATCGAGCATACCTGTACTGACTGTCAGTGCTGCGAGAGACGCCTTTCCCTTTCTCTGGGAAGATTTTATTTGTGTCATATATGTATTTGTTATAAGATAAGACATATATATGATAACACATATTTATTATTATGCAATATATTTTACAGAGAAAAAAATCAGGGACATCCCTGATTTTTATATATGGCTAATTCCTGGGTTTCACCCGTTCCTTGATCCTTCGCATGATCTCTGTCCTGATCTGGAGTCCATGAGCGGATTGCTTCACGAGCGTGAGGAAGTCATCCTTCAGGAATACTTGGAGTTCTGCATCTTCGAGGATCTCGACTGTCGCTGTGCGAGGTTCATCAGTGATGAGTGCGATCTCTCCGAAGAACGAGCCTACTCAGATGATCGCTATCTCTTCTCCTCCCTGGAGGACTCGGACCTTTCCACTATTGATATAGTAGGCACAACCGTTCGATACATCTCCGACGGTGAGGACACGTTCTCATTTTTTTCGATATTGTGTCTGGCTCATGAGGAGAAAATAGGTGATCTCCTCTTTCGAGAATCCATCGAAAATATAGAGTTCTTCGATATTTGTAGACATAGTAGAGAATTAATCTGTCTCTATCATACCAAAGAGTCATGAAAAAAGCAAATATAACCCTATTTCTCCTGTAGAAATAATGGAACTATCGATCGACTCGCTGTGCCTGATCAACTCTGAGAAAGTCCGAACGGACATAGCCATGGAGTGTGCGATCATCAGATATGACCTCTGACCAGTTATCTACAGTCGATACGATATAGAGTCCTGTCTGATTCGTGAGCGTAGCGACGATCGGAGCTGTATACCATGGATGGGCTCGGACATTCACGAGATGAGCCACCTGTACATGGGCGATATCACTCCAGTATGCCTGATCTGCCTGTTCGATGCGCACGAGGTCACTCGCAGTCGGATCTCTGAGGTATCGTCTCGCGATATATCCAGATGCTTTTCCTGTGGTATCTGAGATGATGGTATTCGATCGCTGATCAGGGGCGGTGATCGTCGTTCCCTGTGATGATACCCAGCCAGACTCATTTCCCGAGATGATGACTGAGTCATTGCTCATCAGATATGCCTGGACACGAGTCGTCATACTCTTCCCTGCTCGCAGCTTCACACTGCGGATCGGATCGGCGTATCGGATTCCCATATTTCTCATCTGGAGCGCACGATATGCTACGATATCTGTCGATCGTAGGTCGAGTGCTGGTCCTCTCGATGCATCATATTGCCCTGAAGGTGTCGAAGTGGTATCGATGCACTGTTCGAGATCCTTCTCGACACGAGTGATCGTCACCCCCGTTCCTCTACGAGTGACTCGCATACCACTGCAGTTCGTGACGATCGTGACTGCTTCAGTACCTGTCTGTGACTGTACCTGTTTTTGAGTCTGTGTTTGTACGTGTGCCTGTGTCGCCCCGTGGATGCTTGATTTTCCGACACACCCTGGAACATCGGTCTCGATATGTGTGATGACGAGCTGGCCCACCGCAGTGCGAGTGATACGTGTTCCATCACAATTCGTGACCATGATCACATCTGTGATATCCGCGAAACTGATCTCATAGGCGGTAGAGAGTCCAACTGAGAGGACGATAAACAAGATGATTCGGTAGAGCATAGGAAATATGTATGAATGAGTAGTTACTCGAATAATACACATTATCCTATAATGTCAAATATATTTTCAATTATCTTTTCTATGCGTCAACTATGCCTTCCATGTGAAGTGGAGTTCACCCTTGAGTGATGAGAGGTGAACGATTTTTTTGGATCTCTTCGCGACGAGCATATCAGCGATCACATCCTCGATACTATCCTGGATATATCGTCGAACTGGGCGTGCACCATACTCGGGATTGTAGGTCTTCGAGAGGATATAGGTGATAGCCTTGGTGTCATACGTGCATGTGAGTCCGATTCCCCTCAGTCGGCTCACGAGCTCATCGAGCTGGAGGACGATGATCGACCTCAGGATCTTCTTATCGAGTGGTGAGAATACGACTGTCTTATCGATACGATTCAGAAATTCTGGTGCGAAAAAATCAGGAAGTTGCTTCAGAACTCGTTCTCTGATCTGAGCATACTCAGTGATGATCTTCGCCTCATCGCTCTCAGAGGTAGAGAATCCGATTTTTGCCGCTTCGTTATTGAACTCTTCTGAACCGATATTGGACGTCATGATGACGATCGTATTTTTGAAGTTCACGAGTCGTCACTTCCCGTCTGAGATCGAACCATCTTCGAGAATCTGGAGGAGGAGGTTGAATATATCAAAATTTCATTTCTCGATCTCATCGAGGAGCACGATCGAGTATGGCTTTCTGCGGACCTTCTCCGTGAGGAGTCCACCTTCCTCATAGCCGATATATCCCGCGGTGGTCCCGATGAGTTTCGATGCACTCGACTTATCCTGGTATTCACTCATATCGATCTTGATGAGAGCCTTTGCATCTCAGAAGAACTCCTCGGCAAGGACCTTCACGAGTTCGGTTTTCCCGACTCCAGTAGGACCGAGAAAGAGAAATGATCCGATCGGACGATCAGGATTCGATATCCCGACACGAGAACGCTTCAGTGAGCTCACGATCGATTCGATCGCATCATCCTGTCCGATAATTCTTTTTTTCAGTGTAGCAGAGAGCGCTCTGAGCTTCGAGAGGTCTTCTTTTTCGAGATTTTTCAGAGGTACTCATGACATCTGATGGATCACTCTCTGGATATCTCCCGCTGTGATATGGAGTCGATTCTTTCTGGGGATCACTCGTTTTTTCTTTTTCTGTTGGACCTCTTCTGTGAGCATATCGAGCTCCTTCCGTTTGGTCAGTGCTTTCTGATATTGCTGAGAGATGAGGAGGGATTCGATATCCTTCTGGAGGACTTGGATCGATTCCTTGATCTCTTCGACTTCTGTAGTATCGAAGTTATAGGTCATACTCTTCGCACTGCATGCCTCATCTATGAGGTCGATCGCCTTGTCTGGGAGGAATCGATCGGTGATATAACGCATCGAGAGTGCGACGGCATCTTCGACCGCACCATCATCGATGATGAGATTGTGGAACTCTTCGAAGGTACTCTTCAGACCAGATATGACAGCGAGTGCTGTATCCATATCTGGCTCTGGGACATCGACCTTTTGGAATCGGCGTTCGAGTGCTGTATCTTTTTCGATATATTTCTGATACTCTGAGAGTGTCGTCGCCCCGATCAGGCATATCTGGCCACGGGCCATCGCAGGTTTCAGGATATTGGCAGCATCGAGCGTCCCCTCAGCACCTCAGGCACCGATGATCGTATGGATCTCATCGATAAAGAGGATGATCTCATTCTCATGTTTCGATGCTTCATCGATCACCTGCTTGATCCGTCACTCGAATTCTCATCGGTACTTGGTCCCGGCTACCATCATTGACATATCGATCGAGACGACACGTTTATTTTGCATCGCGAATGGCACCTTGCCCAATGCAATACGCAGAGCGAGACCTTCGACGACTGCCGTCTTTCCGACTCCCGGATCTCCGACGAGACAGGGATTATTCTTGGTTTTTCTATTGAGGATACTGATCAGTCGTTCGATCTCGATATCTCGTCCGATAATCGGATCGATCTTCCCATTTCGAGCGCTTGCTGTGAGATCCGTTCCGAAAAAATCGAGTGCTGGAGTTTTCGAATCTTTATTCTCCTGGGGTTTATTGTTGGTGAATGGACTCTGTGCAGTTTTCGAACCATTATTGTTCGTATTCGCCTGTCACATGCTCTCCTCGAGCATCTTCACGATATCATCGATAGGGCCAAATATCCCATTCTCATTCGGTCATTTTTCCTGATTGCCAGAGAGTGCAATGAGCTTGTTGATCTCGATCAGTTGGTTCTCGAAGTCCTTCGGAGAGATCCCTATGAAGTCGAGGAACTGATAGAACCAGTTCTCTGTCTGTATACGAAATATCGCCAGGATAAAGTCTTCGAGACTCGCTTGTGACTTCTGGAAACTCGCTGCGACCTTCATACTCATGACGATGAGTTCCTTGACTCGTGGTGATATACCCGTATATGCTCCGTCACGAGCTCCATCCTGATGGACAAATGGTGGACGAGAGAGTATATCCATCACGATCTGATCGTTGATTCAGAAGCTCGAAAAAAGGTCATAGATATTACCGTTCTGGATATGGGCAATCTGGATGATGACATCTTCTGGGAGGATTTCGCTGTATCCGAACTGTTTCGCACGACCCTCAGCCGCGAGCATGATGTTTTTATATTCTTCTGTGAATTGGTTAAGCATGGTGATGATGAACTATGTGTAAAAAGTGTGGGGATTATAGGGAACTTTCTCGGAAATCAAATCTGATTGATATCAGTATCTTACCAGAAAATCACTGGAAATGAAAGGAAAAATCCTTGCAAAATGTCGCTCCTTCATTCTGACTCAGAGTTGATTTATTTGCATTTGGACATACACTATTCTTCTCTATCTCAATACGTATGAATCAACTCCTCCTCATCGAAGACGATGATGGCATCATCACTCCCCTGACGATGTACCTCGAACAGACAGGATTCGAGGTAACTGTATGCAAAAATGGGACCGATGCGCTCGCTCGTTTCCAGGATACCAAGCCACATATCATCATACTCGATATCAATCTCCCTGGGAAAAATGGCATAGAAGTCTGTCGTGAGATCCGCGCTACAAGTGCTATCCCCATCATCATACTCTCGGCCCGTGAGAGCGAAGACGATAAGGTATCGCTCCTCGAACTCGGAGCTGATGACTATGTCTCGAAGCCGTTCTCACCACGTGAACTCGTCGCGAGGATCCATGCCCTCCTGAAACGATCGGAGATACGGAAAGAGCACCGTGTGAATGGAAAGTGAATATGCCTCGGAAATATATACCTCGATACCAAGGCACATGTCGTGACGGTCGATGGGATCGAGATAAAGATAACCAAGACCGAATTCGCACTCCTCGAATACTTCATGAAGAATACAAAATGAGTGATCAAGCGAGACTCACTCATGAAGGATATCATCGGCTACGATCAGTACCTCTACGACCGGACGATCGATACGCATATCAAAAATCTCCGAAAAAAGATAGGAACATCGATCGAGATCGAGACGATCCGTTGAGTCGGCTATCGAGTCAAAGAGCTCTAATTCGTACGATTATGATACTATATATGTACGTACTAGAGAATCTCTGGGAATACACTTGCATGTCTCGGGTGAATCTATAGAATACCGATCAGATACTTTATCCATACTTGGCACTGACAATCCCTCTATCATGCTCAAAATCGCCTGACCACAATCACTCTCTGGAACCGTCAAAATATCTGGATCCAAAAATGCCGCACTCCCACTCATCGCCTGCGGACTTTTCTTCGAACAGTTCACCCTCAGAAATGTGCCACATATCGGTGATGTCCATACCTTCCTCTCGATCATCGAATCGCTCGGTGTCATCGTAGAGTTTGCTGATGATGGCACCCTGACGATGGATACTCGATCGATGAGCATCACTGAACTCGATCGTGAAAAGATCAAAAAAATCCGTGTCGGAATTTTTCTCTTTCCAGCCCTCCTGAAGCGATTCGGTGGACTCGAAATCCCCTATCCTGGTGGCTGCAACATCGGAAAGAGACCGATCGATGAACATCTGAGAGCCTTCTCAGTCTACGGATACGAGAACATGGGCGAGTGAGAAAATATCGCATTCCAGTGAAGTGATCATGGCAAGAATGTCACTATACGAGGGAATTTCGCCGTGACTGCCACAGAGAATATCCTCATGATTGCAGCATTTCGAACAGGAAGGACGACGATCGAGCTCGGTGCGATCGAGCCACATGTCATCTGTCTGATCGAATTCCTGCGAAGTCTCGGAGTACAGATCGATATCACCTATGACCATCATATCATCATCGATGGGTGCGGATGAACACATCCTGCCGTGGCGAGCTGGGATGTGATCGCTGACTATATCGAGAGTGGAACATTTGTCATACTGGGCGCACTCACTGCTGAGCCACATGTGAAGATCGAGCATGCGAGGATCTCGGATCTGACAGCATTTCTCGGGAAATGCCAAGAGGCGTGAGTCCGCTATGATCTCGACCGAGAACGAGATATGATCACCGTTTACAATTCTCGTTCGAGCCTCAAGTGTACCAATTTCCAGACCAACATCTATCCAGGTTTTCCGACTGATCTCCAGTCGCCCTTCGCACTGCTCCTCACACAGGCAGACGGCATGTCCCGTATCCACGAGGTTCTCTTCGAAGGGCGACTGAACTGGCTCATCGAGATCGAGAAGATGAAGGGACATATAGCGATCATGAATCCCCACGAAGCCCTCATATTCGGAAAGACACACTTGAAGGGATCAACCGTCTCGAGCTGGGACCTCCGTGCCTGAGTCACGATGATCCTCGCTGCTATGATCGCTCGCGGCGAGACGACGATCACCAATGTCGAATATATCGAACGAGGATATGAGAACATCATCGGGAAGATCGCAAAACTCGGAGGTGTTATCGAGAAAGTGTAGTATATCTGATTAGTTCCTATTTTTGTCATTCCGACGAAGGAGGAATCTCTTTCAAGCTCATCTTATGAGAAGTTTACAAGTTTATACTCATAATTCCAATAAAAAGAGATTCCTCCGCTTTGCTACGGAATGACAAAAATTGAATTGTAAATAATATCTAACTCGTCACCATATGTGATACTGAGACTACACCCCATCGGGCTGAGGTCGCCCAAAACCCCTCACCAAAGCACAAATCCGAAAAGCAAAAGAGGCATATGCAAAAGCGGATACTATCAATGCCGAATTACGAAAGAGGGAGCAGGAAGAGCAAGAGCAGATGAATCAGAAGATCGAAGATGAACTCAAGATGATCTAAAGAATTCGACTTGTTCGAGTTTTTTTATACAATCGGGGCGATTTGATACCCGAATCCGAGACAGGGTAATTACAAGGATTACCCCTACAGCTTATTTTTCACCTTTAATTATTCACTTTTAATTACTCTCATGTCTCTTCTCATTTCTTGATCCGTTGCATTCGATACGATTATCCAGACGGTAGGTGACTTTCGTTCGCAGGATAACACTCCCACATCTGACCTCCATCTCTCACTTTTTTCTCCAGCGATTCGCAAGGAATATGGAGGAACAGCGGCGAATATTGCCTACTCGCTCGCACTCCTCGGAGAAACTCCCCATATCATCGCATCGATCGGAGAGGATGGGAGTGACTACCTCGTGAGACTCAGGGAACTCTCTATCCAGACGGAACTCATCCAGACAATTCCTGGAAGTTATTGTCCACAGGCGTATATCGTCCGTGATGGAGGGAATGGGCAGATCAATGTCTTCCATCCAGGGGCTATGAGCGCTTCTGGCGAGATCAGTCATGGAAATATCACCTTCTCTCATGCGATCGTCGCACCCGATTCGAGAGAAGGGATTCTCCGTCGAGTCGATGAATGCACGAGTCAATGAATATTCACGATTTTTGACCCGGGTCAAGCTATGGGAATATTGAGTGCGGAAGAGCTCAGGTCGTGTGTGGTGAAATCACACATCACCATCATGAATGAGCCTGAGCGAGCCCAATTCGAAAGTATTGTAGGGGAAGATTTTGTGAACCTATGCCGGTCATACGGACATACAGCTATCGTAACACTCTGAGAAGAATGATCAATTATCATATCAGAATCGTCCGAAATATGAATCTCGGCTCTGTATATCGAGAATATTCTCGATGCAACTGGATGTGGTGATGCCTACCGCGCAGGACTCCTCTATGGACTCTCGCATGGATGGAATATCACGAAATCCGCACAACTCTGAAGTATCCTCTGAGGGATCAAGATACAATCTATGGGTGGACAGAATCATTCATTCACTCGAGATCAAATAGACGAAATAGGGACTCGAGAATTCGGAGAAAAATTCTTTGCATAAATGAGGTTTTCTCATACACTGCGGTCGGTTTTCTACCAAACATTCCAACCCTCCAAGATTCCAAAATTCTAACATTCCAACTCTCTAACCAACTATACTTATGAACTACAAAGTCGCTGATATGAATCTCGCTCCATGGGGACGCAAGGAACTCTCTATCGCAGAGACCGAGATGCCAGGCCTCATGGCACTCAGAAAGGAATTCGGTACCACGAAACCCCTCGCAGGAGCTCGAATTGCTGGATCACTCCATATGACTATCCAGACTGGAGTCCTCATCGAGACGCTCACAGCACTTGGCGCTGAGGTCCAGTGGGTAAGCTGTAACATCTTCTCGACACAGGATCATGCGGCTGCAGCGATCGTCGAGTGATGAGTTCCAGTTTTTGCCTACAAGGGCGAGACCCTGGAGGAATACTGGGACTACTCCCATCGACTCTTCAAATGGCATGATGGTGGGACTCCGAATATGATCCTCGATGATGGTGGAGATGCGACTCTCCTCATCATCCTCGGAAGTGAGGCAGAGGAAGATATTTCTGTCCTCTCGAACCCGACCTGTGAGGAAGAGCGAGTGCTTTTTGCCTCGATCCGAAAACGACTCGAAACTGCACCACACTGGTACTCGAACATCCAGAAAAATATCATCGGAGTCTCTGAAGAGACAACGACTGGAGTCCATAGACTCTATCAGATGCTCGAGAATGGTCGACTTCCCTTCCCGGCGATCAATGTGAATGACTCCGTGACGAAGTCAAAATTCGACAATCTCTACGGATGCCGTGAATCTATCATCGATGGGATCAAGCGCGCAACCGATGTCATGATCGCTGGAAAAATCGTGGTTGTCTGTGGTTATGGAGATGTCGGTAAGGGCTGTGCGGATGCATTTCGTGGTATGGGTGCTACTGTCTGGGTGACAGAGATCGATCCGATCTGTGCCCTCCAAGCTGCCATGGAAGGATTTCGTGTAGTCACGATGGAAAAGGTCGCGAGTCAGGCAGATATATTCGTCACGGCAACCGGGAACAAGGATATCATCACCCATGACCATATGATAGCGATGCGCGATGAAGCAATCGTCTGCAATATCGGACACTTCGACTCAGAGATCGATGTCGTCTCGATGCGACAGTATGAGTGGGACAATATCAAGCCTCAGGTCGATCATATCCTCCTCCCGAACGGCAATAAGATCATCCTCCTCGCAGAGGGTCGTCTCGTGAATCTCGGTTGTGCGACGGGTCATCCATCATTCGTGATGAGTAATAGTTTCACCAATCAGACCCTCGCTCAGATCGAGCTCTATACCCAGACCGAGAAATATCCAGTCGGCGTCTACCGCCTCCCGAAACATCTCGATGAGAAAGTCGCTCGCCTCCACCTCGGTCGCATCGGCGCTGAACTCACCATTCTCTCTCCAGAACAGTCAAGATATATCGGAGTGGATCAATCAGGGCCGTACAAGCCAGAGCACTATAGGTACTAAATTCTCTAATCTCTCGACATTCGAGAGATTTTTTATATCATACTTTCATGACTTTTACAGAACGATACAATAAACTCAATACTAAGCAAAAAGAAGCTGTAGATGCCATCTACGGTCCAGTCCTCGTCATCGCATGACCAGGAAGCGGAAAGACTGAACTCCTCTCGGCTCGCATCGCGAATATCCTCGCGACGACTGACTACCTCCCGAGCAATATACTCTGTCTCACATTCACGGACAATGCCGCGAAGAATATGCGAGCACGTCTCGCCGCTATGATCGGTCAGGATGCCTATCGTGTCGCGATCCATACATTCCATAGCTTCGGAAGTGAGGTGCTGAATCGGTTCCGCTATCTGAGCAAGGAATATAGCGACGCACGACCGGTCGATACGATCGAGTCATCGAGCATCTTCGACGCGATACTCGAGGCTCTGCCCTGGGATAGTCCGTACAAGCCAGGATATCGCGCGAGTGATACTATCCGTGAGGTACGTGGGACGATCGATACGCTGAAGAAGTGAAGCATCACGCCGACTTCCTATAGAGTCATCCTCGAGCTGAATAAGCGAGCCATAGAGCGGATCAATCCCCTCATCGAGCAGTATTGGTCATCTATCGATGCTCTCGGGCAAAAGAAAGAAGACAAGGAAAAAAAGAGGGTAATCTTCGAAGAATTCACAGATATGGTTCGACAATTGTCCGTATTAGAGCAATATATCGGGAGTTATGATCGATACGAGGTACTGTTCCAGAGGAGTCTCGATGCAGCATGGGAAGCATATGGGTGAGACGGGAGTACGAAGTTCATGAATGCATGGCGTGATACCTGGACCGAGCGCAGCTATACCGGAAAACGTGAACTGAAGGAAACAGGGAAGATGGAAAAACAGGAAGCACTTGCAGGAGTATTCGAATCGTATCAACAGATCCTCGCTGAGCGTGGACTCATCGACTTCTCCGATATGATCCTCGAAGCGATATGACTCATCGAGTGACACGATATCGTCCGTATGAGCCTCGCGGAACAGTACCAGTTCATCATGATCGATGAATTCCAGGATACGAACGAAGCCCAGATGCGCCTCATACATGGTATCCTCTCGGTCGATACCGAGAAGCCAAATATCTTTGCCGTCGGTGATGATGATCAGTCTATCTATAAGTTCCAGTGAGCCAATACGAAGAATATCCGTGATTTTCATGATCGATACGCCGACACTCGCCTCATCATGCTCGAGGAGAATTACCGCTCGAAGGCAGAGATTATCGAGTGATCACGTGCAGTTATCGTATCAGAATCGAACGACATAGCGAATATATTCCCCTGAGCCACGAAGCAGTTCGAGGCCGTGAGAGGGACAGGATGAGCCGTTAGGAAGTACCGATTCCAGAATGAACTCGAGGAGATATCCTGGATCGTCACTGATATCGAGGAGAAGATACGAGTATGAGTGGCTCCAGATGAGATAGCGATCATCACGAAAAAAAATAAAACCCTCGAACTCATCGCGAAAGGACTCCTCGAGAAAGAAATCTCCGTCAAGCTCTCGAAGGATGAGTCGATATTCGACTCAGAGGAGATCATCCTCCTCATCAACATCCTGAAGCTCCTCAATTCCCTCGACATGAGCTACCGAGAGGAGAATAGTCAACTCCTCGTGACTATACTCTCGCATCCATGCTTCGCTATCGATCGCCTGACGCTCTGGAATCTCTCGAAGACGATCTATCATGCACGCAAGGAGACGACTCGATCATGGATAGAGAATCTCGCTCGTCATGGCGAGGAGAGGCTCCGTGATACAGCGAATTTCTTCCGAGAACTCACTCAGAGATCGAGAACAGAGCGACTCGAGGATATCATAGATCTGATCACCGGAGCTCACGGGCTCTCACTTCCAGATGACTATGACGAGGATGGGAAGACCGATCCGCTTCAGATCGATATCTTCTCCTGAGATCGCAAGGATTATATTTCTCCGTTCTATACATACTATTTCGGGCAATTATCGAATGATAAGTGAGCAAATATACTCTATGCACGTCATCTCGCGAATGTCAGAGCATTTATAGAACGGGTTCGCGGATACAAGAATAGTCGATGATTCCTCACACTCTCTGATGCTATAGAGCTCCTCTCGCTCATCGAGAAGTATGCACTCGATATAGAAGTCTCACATATCATCGGGGATGCGAACTCCAGTATCGAGCTCATCACCGTCTATAAGGCAAAGTGACTCGAGTGGTCACATGTCTACGTTCCCTGCGTGACTCAGAGCGAGTATCGTATGGGTAAATTCGGTGGCTCACCCCTCCCGAAAAATCTCCCCCTCGAAGCCGAAAAGGATGATGATGCAGATATCGAGCGACTCATCTATACAGCATATACTCGAGCAAAGGACTCGCTCACGGTGAGTTATTCGAGTGAGAATATGGCAGAGAAGTCTCTCGAGCCTCTTGCTTGTATCGGAGTCGAGCAGGAGTGATGGGAAGATATCACGAGCGTGCCACTCTCGAGCCTCACGGCAACTCTCGAGCTCGAGAAGAACGAGCTCTTCGCACTTCCCTACCTCGGCGAAGAGACAGAGTTCCTCCGTGATCGCATCGAGAAGATATTCGTCATGAATGCGACAGCTCTCCAGAGCTTCCTGAATGTCGCAGATGCTGGACCAGAGTATTTCGTCGCGAATACACTTCTGCGGTTTCCACAGGCGAAAAATATCGCCTCATCATATGGCTCTGCGATCCATGCTGCTCTCGAGGATTTCTTCACAGACTATACGAGTAAATGAGCATTTATGAAATCATTATTGTTCGAATCATTCGAGAAGAACCTCAAGATGGGAGGATTCGATCGAGTGACAGAGTCAACCTATCTCGCTCGTGGTCAAGCGAATCTCGAGTCGCTCTACAGTGAGATCACAGGGCAATCCTACGGAGAACTCTCCCTCGAGTATGACTTCCGAGCCGCTCATGGTGGAGTGTACTTACCGAAAGCCCCCCTGTGAAGGGGGGATCCCGCAGAGCGGGAGGGGGGTTCTGCTTCAGAAGTTTCCGTCATCCTGAGCGAAGCGAAAGATCCAGCAAATGGGAACCTGGATTCTACGCACACTCAGAATGACGATACCAAGAACCAAGAACCCAGAACCAAGAACCCTGGAGCCATCCAACTCACCGGAAAGATAGATCGCATCGAGAAGCGTGCCGATGATAGTCTCGTGATCACGGACTATAAGACGTGAGGCTGATTCGATATGTTCGACGGGAAGTGAGCCGAGTATATGAAGATCAAGCAGTGGAAATACCGACTCCAACTCTGCTTCTATTCTGTCCTCTTCGAACTCTCACCCAGGTGGCGAATGTACGAAAAGCGTCAGTACGAGCTCTTCTTCGTCGAGAAGAATCATGATGAAGATCGATTCCAGCGGCTGATAGAATACATACAGCCAGGAGAGATAGAGCGTACGAAGCGACTCATCATCGCAGTCATGTCGAAAATCCAGAATCTCGACTTTCCCGATATTTCGAAATATCCGAAGACACTCGAAGGAATCAGAATGTTCGAGGAAGATCTCCTCGAGTGAAGAATTTAGATTTGCAAAAGTAGGAAGAAATGCTATATTATTCCTACTTCATATCCTTTCTATGCAACCACCTCTACAGAGTCCAGCAAAAATCCCGCATGTAAAACGTTCTGTCACTCTTCGTAAGGACTATGACGAGGTACTTCAGAATAGCGATCGAAAAAAATCTACTATCATCAATGAAGCACTTGAGCTTTATTTCTCACGACAAGAAGCTCTAGAAAAGGCAGAGTACGAGTGGATGCAAGAATACCTACGTCCTGCACTCGAGGATCCGGTCTCATATGCGATCAATCCGAATGGCGAGAAGATCACAAAAGAACTTCTCGAAAAAAATCTCTGGAGTCGAGTCGATGCCCTAACTGATGACTAAATTCTCATGGATTTTATCTACAAAAAACAATTTCTCAAAGATTTACATCGTGAGACTCAGAATAAGCCTACACTCCGAACTAGGGCAGAAGACTGCATGATGGATTTCGAAGAGCATTTGTTTGCTTCTCCCTACTACCGAAAAAGACTCAAGTGATACACTCATACGCATGAACTCGAAGTAACAGGAGACTATAGGATGTTCATCGAGGTGCTTATAGAAGATGATGTATGTACATTTCTGCGCTTCGGGACACATTCGAGCCTCGAACTTTCAGGAAGAAAAAGTGTGAGACTCTAATCTGTATTATTACTCGAAGGGATCAGGATGTTTGAGGAAGATTTACTGAATAATCAATGCCCATAATGGAAATAATGCTGCTGAAGGAAATACTCACAATATTTTCTATCGCTCTTATATTTATCGGCTATATCCCTTATATTCGGAATATTTTTCGAGGCAAGACACACCCACATATATTTTCGTGGATAATATGGTCAATCCTGAATTTCTGTCTTTTCTGACTTCAGCTCGAGGCCTGAGCAGGATTTGCATCTTGGATTGTACTATTCTTGTGAATGAACTCTACATTTATCGCCTTCATCTCATATAAATATGGGAAAAGAGATATACGAAAAATTGATATATTTTTCTTTATCGTTGCACTCCTTGCTATACCAGTCTGGCTCATCCTCGATCAAGCACTTTTTTCTACTATAATTGTCACGGGAATTGGGATACTCGCATTTGCTCCTACTATCAGAAAAACATGGATACATCCTTATTCTGAAACGGTGAGTACCTACTGTATTACCACTTTCCGTCACGTATTGACTCTACTCGCCCTCAGCCAGTACAATATTATCACGATGATTTTTCCTGGTATATGGGTACTTATCAATGCATCATTTCTCATGATGATATGGTATCGGAGATCAAAAATGAAGTCTAAAAAATAATAAATCTCTCGACTTTCCCGATATTCGTGCGTATCCGAAAACTCTCGAGGGAATACGGATGTTTGAGGAAGAATTATTAAAAAATAATTTCTAAAAAATTTATGGAAAACTTTGATTCACAAAAAATAAAATTCGCAAACTATCAAAAAGATTGGAAAAAAATACTCTATAAATGGCTCAATACTGAGGAATTAATAAAGGCATATTGAGGTAATACTTCTATGAAAAATATAGAATCATTTTATGGTTCTAGAATAACTAGAGAAGATGATGTTTACTGATTTTTTATACTTTATTGAGTCAATCCCATATGATACATTCAGATGCATAAATTAATTGACTCTAATGAAACAAATTGACTCAGTCTAACAAATTGATCCATAGACTATTTTATATGAGAGCCTGAATATAAATCAATAGGTATGGAATCTATAATGATCAAGAAATTTTTACGTGAAGTAAATTTTAATTCCCTACAGGTTAAATATTGCTCTATAATAGTGAATTTAGATGATATTAATGGACATCGAGTTTATACTGATGCATGATTTAAGGAATATGAAATAATTAAAGACGATCAAAATAATCCAGTCGCAAGTGTATTTGTCGTTACACAATCTAATAATTTTTAAGTTTTACGAAAAATTTTATCGTAATTCGTAATTGACTCATTCATAATTATAATACTACCTCTTTCTGAAATACCACCAGATCAGTCCAAATAGAGCTCCCGATGCATGCCCGACAAAACTAATATTGCCAGTGAGTCCGAGGGCAATATTGATCACGAGCATGATCAGGATCTGATTCGCCATGGGATGGTGGGTCGTATGGAGATCGATCCAGAGATAGGAGAGGAGCGCCATACAGAAGCCAGATATCCCGATCGTGAGAGTACCTATCGGTGTGAGCATCCAGAGTGCTGCAGCAACGAAGAGTGCATTCAGGATGAAAAATATATAAAAATGATTCGCGGTCATCCGATTCTCGACCTCTGGTCATGCCTGATAGAGGAAATACGCATTCATGAGAATATGAAGGATATCCCCATGGAGGAACTGGTAGAGGAGAATCTGACCGATGAGCATGATAATCCCATCTCATGCAAGTGAAATCCGGTGAAGTCCAAAAAGGCTGACAATACTCGGCAGTATAAATCCGAGAATTGATACTATAACTGCAATAACGATCAGCAGATGTGAAAAATATTCTCTCGGATAGAATGGAAATGGTGAACGAGGCTGATACATACGCATAAAAAAACCCTTAAGGATATAAGGGAATCTTAGAGATTTTTTCGAGAATGACAAGTTTATTGGACTAGATCCTTCGCAAAATAATTATTTGCGGAGTCCGAGCTTCTCGATCAGGACTGTATATCGAGATTCTTCTTTCTTTTTCAGATAATCGAGGAGTTTCCGACGTTTTGCAACCATCATGACGATACCACGACGTGAGTGATTATCTTGCTTGTGGATTTCGAGGTGATTCTTCAGTGACTCGATACGAGCCGTGAGAATAGCGACCTGAACCTCTGGTGAACCAGTATCACCCTTATGAGTAGCGAACCCTTCCATGAGAGTCTTTTTTTCTGTGTGATCCATATTGTAGGAGTTACAGTATTTTATAGATAGATATATCGAACCCGAAAATACACGAGTAAGACGCATTCATTATATAGAAACTATTCGAGAAATCAAATGATAACGCCTATTTCAGATAGGAAGTATGGATATAGCCTCGCACATACGGTGTCGCGACCTCGATCCAATTCCCTATCCGATCGAGTACTGTGACATCCTGGCCACGATAGAGGACTCACTGGATACGGGAAAATACTGATGGTTGACTCCGGATATAGAGACTCTGAGCCACAGAGATATAGCCTCGTTGTCCGTCGAGAACGGAGATGAGTCAAGAACGGATATCATCTTCTCGCTTCCGGCCCCTGAGGGAATCGCTCTTCAGATATCATCTCCACCCATCTGCATCCACGTACGACCAATCTCAGGAATCCGAGAGGACAGTCACTGCCATATTTCTCGAGAGAAATGTCACAGCATTATCCTGAGTGAGTGCCGGAGTGGATCTGAGTGTGAGACGATGCTCGATATCGACATATCGTGTCTGCTGACTCTCTCATGTAGACACCATCAATACAATGCTCGGAGTTCTTCGGGTGCGTACTGATATTTTCCTGTCGGGTATATCTACTCACTTCACGGGACGTGCTGTGGATGGTACATCTTTGGTCGGTATATGGGATCATACGACGATCGCTCATCCGGGTCATGAACCCGCTCATGCAGCTATAGGAGTAGGGCTTGGATTTGGAATGGGATTTGGAATGGGATTCGGAATGGGATTCGGAATGGGATTCGGAATGGGATCTGGTACTGGAACGACAGCACCTGAGTATGTGATCACACTCGTCATACAACTCGAACTTCCTGAAGGATTCGTGACGGTGAGCGTATAATTCGTCGTCGAATTGGCTCATGGGATCGTGAAGGTAGAGCCAGAGACAGCGACCAGCATATTGATCGGACTGATGAGTCCGGTCAGTGAAT
>JAYVLL010000104.1:0-9323 GCA_043759495.1 Candidatus Altimarinota bacterium | reverse complement strand
TGAGATATGAGATATGAGATATGAGATATGAGATATGAGATATGAGATATGAGATATGAGATATGAGATATGAGATATGAGATATGAGATATGAAAACTATTTGATTTGATATAGGAGGACTAAACCTTGATACTATTAATGAGCATGTCATTTCGAGCAAAGACGATAGTCGAAGTCGAGAAATCTTCCATACAAGGAACCGAGTTTTTTAGATTTCCTCATTTCTCATCATTCCTGACCTGATCAGGAATCTCTCTTGATTCTATAGAAAAATCCAGAAATCTCAAACTCTTATGAGAATCAGTTTCACCATAAAGTAGGAAAATATATTTGACAAGAAGAAGAAGAGCTAGACTATTCAAGTCGATTTTGTTGGAGCAGACTAAACTCTTCCCAGGGAAAGGCTTTCAATAAAACGACAGGAGGAGCCATGAGCTCAAAAGCAAAAGCGGTCGCATGCGACCAAGCACTGAAAACGCTTCTGGGTAACCAGAAGCAACTGGAACTGACGGCGGAATTCTTCCGTCGCTGGGACCAGGCAGTTCGCACCTTGGGTGGCGCTCTGAGTGCCAAACGCGTGGAAACCGCCCTGCGGAAATTGCAGGTAAAAGTCACCAATCTGACAAGTTGTGCCCGCAGGTGGCTCAATGGTCATGGTTGGGAAATCAGCCTCGCTTGACCGTACTATCACGAGCAACCGAATAATATGGTTGCCGTGACTCTGAATCACGGGCCGCCACCGCGCGGCCCTTTTTTATACCTATTTTTTGCATTTCCCCACATTTCCTATATCCTAGAGTCGGAATATTGGGAGTATGTATTTCGTCCATATATACCACTCTGATATCTGATAACTGCTTCCTGATACCTCTCCCTATTCCTCCTACCACCTATCTGCTATTATCTACCTGCCACAACCTATGCTCCTCGACTGACACCTCGTCGCCTCTACCATACTCGAAACTATTCGCAATGAGATCACCTTCGCGCCAACAGGTGACCGGCCGATGCTCGCCGTCGTCCTCGTGGGTGAGAATCCTGCGAGTCTCGCCTATATCCGTATGAAGGAGAAACGTGCTCGTGAAGTCGGGATGCATTTCTGACTCTATAGATTCCCGGATACGATCGACCAGACTACCCTCGAGGAAGAGGTACGATCCCTCTCGGGAAATGAGAAAATCCACGGCATCATCGTGCAGGCACCACTTCCCTCACATATCGATCGCTATGCTGTCACCGAGTGTATCAATCCTGGGAAAGATGTCGATGGATTCACTCGCGCACAGATCGGCAATATGTTCCTCGGACATGATGGCCTCTGGAGCTGTACACCGAAGGGTATCATGACCCTTCTCAGGCACTATGATATCGAAGTGAAGGGAAAAAATGTCTGTGTCATCGGTCGATCGAATATCGTCGGCAAGCCGATGACCCTCATGCTCGTGAATGAGAGAGCCACCGTGACGAGTTGCAATAGTGCGACTCTGAACCTTTCTGAGATCACGAGAAGGTCTGATATCATCATCGTCGCGGCAGGACATCCTGGACTCCTCACGAAGGATATGGTGACAAGTGATAGTATAGTGATCGATGTGGGATCGACCTTCGTCGATGGGGTAGGACGAGGAGATGCTGATTTCGAGAACCTGAAGGACTACGTCCGCGCGATCTCCCCCGTTCCAGGAGGTATCTGACCGATGACCGTGGTGACACTCATCGAGAACACCTGGAAGGCATACAAGATGCAGAAAGGGATATAGTGGGAAGTATAAAGTATAAGTTTTCTATAGAAATAAGGAAAGCTTATTTTGTCATCCCGCATATGCGGGATCTCTTTCATAATCATCTTATGAGAATTTAAGAATTTCTTACTCTTAATTGCAAGAAAAAGGGATTTCTCGTTCCTCGAAATGACAAAAAAAACAATTTATGAACAGTATTTAGTATCCTTGCTTTCTGCGAGATACCTCATGCTTTCTACTACAGCCTACTTCTCCCTCCTGATCACATACTCGACCACATCGAGAAATCGCTCATTATCCCATCATGCTACGATTTCTTTCATTTCACTCTCCAGATTCTGGAGGATTTTTTTCGCCTCATCAATCCCGATACAAGCAATGATCCCCTTCCCGGCTTCTAAATCCTTTCCGACCTTTTTCCCCATGATGAGAGCATCTCACTCACGATCGAGGATATCGTCCCGTATCTGGAAAGCTCGACCGAGGAGGAATCCGAATTTTCTGAGGAGTGCGATTTTTTCTTCTGAGGTATCTGCTAGGAGTCATCATGCAACGAGTGAGGATGCGATGAACCCCCCTGTCTTCTCATCATGGAGTCTCATGAGCTCATCCCGAGAGAGCGGGTGATCCGCGAGAAATGTATCTCGCACCTGACCACGCGCTACTCCGAGATCACCGATTGCCCGAGCAATCTCTCACACAATTGCTGATTTTCCAGAACGAGCGAGGAGCTCAAAACCAATACTCTGGAGAGTATCTCCGACGAGGACTGCCATCGTCTCCCCATACTCTTTCCAGACAGTGAGCTTTCCTCGACGATATGCGTCATTGTCCATACAGGGGAGATCATCATGTACGAGTGTGAAGCAGTGTATGAGCTCGATTCCTACCAGTGCTAGAATTTCATCCTCAGAAATAGCGTGCTTCGAAATATACTCATAGGCGAGTATTCCGAGAATCGGCCTGAGCCGCTTGCCACCTCACTCGACTGCATATCGAAGGGCTGATTCGAAAGTACTCTCGATTCATTTGCTCGCCCTATATCGTGTCGCGAAAAGTTGCTCGATAGCATCATTTACTTGTTTCTGATATGCTGGGAGCCAATTATGGAGAGACATTGTGGGGGAAATATGATATAAAAAATAGAAACTCTACGATACCGTGTTTCGCTTAAATATTTTCTGTTTGTCATCCCGAGGAACGATCCGTTCTCCGAAGCACTGCGAAGGATGAAGGGATCAATCCCGATTATTTTCCGAAATTCCGCTTCACTCATGCATAGTACATGAGAGCTTTGTCGAATTCTACCTGATCGAATTCTGGCCAGAGTTTCTCAGTGAAATAGTACTCGGAATACGCAGACTGATAGAGGAAATAACCCGAGTGACGGATATTGCCTCCTGTTCGGACGATGAGATCAGGAGGAGGATATCGACCCGTATCGAGATAGGTGAGAAACGTTTTATCATCGAGTCCTGCTGGATCGATTCATTCAGCGATGCACCGCTTCACCCCACGAATGATCTCATCCTGACCACTGTAAGCGATGGCAAATATAACAGTCATTTTTAGTGTGCTAGAAGCCGTTTTCTCGATCGCATCGAGGAGGATAGTACGGATATCAGGAGGAAGGATCCAGAGATCTCCTATCGCTTCGAAGACAATATTTCCCTTCTGGAATCGCTCTATCATGGGAGGGAGTTTCTCTCGTAGAAGACCATAGATGTAATTAATCTCCGTTTCCGATCGTTCGAGAATATTTTCTTTCGAAAGTGCCCAGAAACTCGCATACGAGATGCCTTCGTCATAGCACCACTCGATAACTTGCTCGAGAGTATCTCCTCACCGCTTGTGTCCAAGTGTCACGATCGTCGAAAGTTTCTCCGCGAATCGACGATTCCCATCCATGATGAAGCCGATATGATCCATAGGTGTAGAATTTTTAACTTTTAACTTTTAACTTTTAACTTTTAACAAGAGCATATTCCGTTCTCTCTATCTGTCAATCGAACAAAAAAAATCTCCAGAGTTACCTCTAAAGATTTTGGATATACATTGAGCGAATCATTGTATATGGAGCGACTACCGCTCTTCACGAGGACGAGCCTCATTGACAGCGAGTTGGCGACCCATGATATCCTTACCGTTCATCTCAGCGATGACCTTCTCGAGATCTGCTTCATCGACATCGACAAAACAAAAACCCTTCTTGCGTCCTGTCTCGCGATCAGTAGGCCAGAAAAAATCAGCAACTGGGGCAACTGCTTCAAAAGCAGCACGGAGTTCCTCACCGTCAATACGGAATGGAACATTACCAACGAACAAACGTTTGACACTCATAAAAGAAAAAGAGTAGAAAAATAAACGCCGACTGGAACACTCTTTGACCGTGATGAGCACAAAAAGGATACAATTCGACACCCCTATTATACAGATATCCTCAGAAATGCAACCGAAAAAAATCCCAGAATATTCTTCTGGGATTTAGTATACTGGGATTGGATTAGTCTGCATATATGTATCCATCGATCGAGGAGTCATCCTTCGATATTTTTCGGATCGTGACCTCATTGATCGAACGATAATTCATATCTTTCACTATGATCTCATCGTCAGTGACATCAGCGACGATACCCACATGGCCATATGATCGGTTATATCCTCGACCTGAGAATTGGACGATGGCACCTGGAATGGGAGTCTGACCGACCTGCACACCTGCAGATTTCGCATTTCTCATCCACTGATTCGCATTTCCTCTCCATGAGACGGACTTATGCTGCGCGACATACCATGTACAGTTTCCCCAGGCGAACCCTCGAGAGAGACCATTATACTTCACAGCATATCGACTCTTGAGTCCTGTTTCACTATCTTCGACCACTGGTGTTACTGTCGGTTGGATTTGTGGTATAGGCTTGAGTACCTGTGGAGTTGCGGTATTTTTTACCTGAGGAGTGGCAATCTTCTTCGGTGCAGCTCCTGGGATGATGAGCTCCATTCCCTTTCGGATTGCAGCAGCGCTCGAGAGATTATTCACACGGATGATAGCATCGGCATCGACACCATATCGAGTTGCGATCTCTGATACAGTATCACCAGCAGCGACACGATAGACGACACCTGATACTGGAGGAACACGGAGTACCATGCCAACCGAGAGGACATCGGATGCCTCGAGATCGTTGGCCCAATAGATCGTATCGATACTGACACCGTATTTGAGAGCGATTTTTGCGATCGTATCTCCTGCCTGGACCGTATACTTATCAGAATTTTTTGATTTTTTCTGTACTTCAGGTGGCTGTTCTGGATTTTTGATCTCTACGAGTGGAGTCGAGACATCGAAATCCGTACTGATAAATCCATTCTCTGCAATATATGCAGAAGGAGCCTCATCATCACTATAGGCTGTGATGATCGTCGACTCATCATAATCGGTAGCAGCACTATAGTCAGAGCCAAGTACTGAGAGCGATGGATATATCGGCATGAGGATCGTGAGTGCGAGGGTGAACCATTTGAACTTTCGAAACGTTTCCCATGCGGAATACGCCTTGTGGTTATTCCGATTGGCTCGCTCAAGTCGGGCGCGGAGATTCAGATATGGAGACATTGCGTACTTTTAGGAATAAAAGTGAGTGGACACGAGTCGAGAAAATCTTCCCCGCTCTTTCCAGATCACATTATGCGATAGACTCGACTCTGAGAAGAGTTCTCTGAGCACGAAATCCACGTGTTCGAGTATGACGTTTCTTTGGAATTATTTTGAATACTCGGATTTTTTCATCTTTGAAATTTTCTACAACAGTAAAAGTTACTTTTGATCCAGCAACTGTAGGTGTACCTACCTGAACTGATTTCCCTTCTGCATCCGCGAGGAGCATTGCTGGAAGTTCGATCGTCGAACCGACTTCGAGATTCTGGTTATCGACATCGAATGTCTGACCTTTTTCGACTGTGTATTGTTTTCCACCGATTTCTACTATAGCGATCATGATAATAAGAGTTATGCTCATATAAGGGATTCACGAGGAATACTTAGCCTTATAACGATGCGAGATAAAGAGGATTCGTGATCGAATCCGAGAAGAAAACACAAGGAACTTATTTTCTCTTCTCGAACGCGGGATAGTATATACAAAGTGTTTCTCGTGTCGAGTGAATTGTCTTGACAACGATTTCCTGCAATTATTATTTTGATCTCTTGTATCAAAATTTTTAATTTTTAATTTTTAATTTTAAATTATTAATTATTAATTTATTCGTATGGTTGGGGTACTAGGATTCGAACCTAGGAATGGCGGAGTCAAAGTCCGCTGCCTTACCGCTTGGCGATACCCCAAGGTGAGCGATAGGAATAGCAAATGGCGATAAGTAGAACTACTGAAACCAGGATACATGAGCAGGCGGATTATAGTGAAAAATGAGAAAAGTCAAAACTTTCGGAAGAGAGGAAAAATACATTCTCATCCACTCACTCTACGAGTATGTCAAGGAACACGCAGAAACCAACTAAAATAATAACAGGATTTGACACTATTAGCAAAATATGTATGATGACAAAAATAGAATTTATTTCATACCTTACATTCCATGAGCACAATTTCACATGATCTTCATAGCCTTACTCCATGGATCATGGGTATTAAAAGACATCAATGCTCCTTGCTTGGAGCATTCGTGGTTTTTGCTTTTGTTACGATTGTAGGGGGCACTTACCGTTGATTCAAAGATCCATGAACAGATGGCTTTAGGGAAATGACGCTAAAAAAGGTAAATGCGATCTTAGTGAAATTAGAAAAGCTCGCACCTTGAAGTGAGTGTGCTTATAGGGAAACTCCTGAATGATTCTCACTCGAATGCTGAGATGGATGAGCGATATGATGAGTACTTACTTGAGTGAACAAGGGGTACTATAAATGTATTCCTCTGAAAGTAGGTCCTAATTCTCTACTCGATATTTCATCATGAATTTGTTATCGATGAAAGTCATATAATCAATGAGCTGTACGATACTATGATTCGGAATGAAATAATATAGACCAAGATTTTATTCCTGGAAAATGGAATCCATCCCCAACAAGAGCAGATCAATGATAAACTCTTGCTGAGAATACGATTTTCCATATATTGAGTCTATCTTCACACTCACACAATATGGCATGAAATAAGCTCACAGTAGAACTCCTCGTCGATATCGCGAATATCGGACGACATGGAGAGATTATCGATGTCTCGAGTACGCAGGCACGCAACTACCTCATCCCGAAATGACTCGCTCGCGAGATCACTCCCGATCGGATGAAACAGATCGATGCAGAGAAAAAACGATCCGCTGATCAGGCACGCATGCGACTCCTCCAGGCTTTCGATATCCAGAAACAGCTCGAAGGTCAGACACTCGAATTCACCCTCAAAGGCAAATGAAATAAAGTCTTCGGTGGTCTCAATGAACATGAGATCAGCACTCGGATCAATGCAAAATATGGAATCGATTTCGAGAAAAAAGATATAAAACTCCCGAACCGCACGCATATAAAAACTGGAGGCTCTCATATGGTGTACCTCCACATCACTCGTGATACTCTCGCGAAGGTATTCGTAACTGTGAAGATAGAGGAATCGTAATTCGTGATTCGTTATCTTTTTCTGTCATCCTGACGAAGGAAGGATCTGCATATGTCTCGGGAAAATAGAGCAGATGCTTCGTACCTCAGCATGACAGGAACTCCAATAGTTTTTAGTTTTTAGTTTTTAGTTTTGAATTACTTATCCATCGACTACTGAACCCGTAAATGCTGACTCGCCTATTCGGTTGGGTCTTTTGCCTTCGGATATGGAACGGTCGCAACGAAGGAGCTCGAGAAGACGATCGAGAAGATCATCTCAGAGAAACATATCACCGATATCGTGATCGGTATGCCCTACAATATCGATGGGACGATGTCGCCACACGGACAACGTGTCCAGAGTATCGCTGATAGGATCGAGAAATCTACCTGACTTCCCATCCACTTCCAGGACGAACGCCTGACTTCGAGCGAGGCTGATCTCGGCTTCAGAGAAGCAGGTATTGAGGGAGATATCGATATGGAAGCTGCGAGGTTGATATTGGAAGAGTTTTTGAGGAACTAGTGATTATTGTTTCTCTACAGTTATAGCATTAGGTATATCAATATTATTAGCAAAATATACACTTCAGTCAGTTCAAGTTACAACATTATCCCTTCATATTCAAAAACGTTTGTGACTACAAATACTAATTACTTTTTGGCCGATTGATTTTTCTAATTCAACAATAACTCACGGTGGAAGTTTTTCTTTTCATTTACAATCCAGTGTTGTAAGGTTAATAGTTTTTTGTCAATCATCGGCATAATGCCTCGCTGTTAATCAACCCAGTATCACTGCAGAAGCTAGTCATACAGCTGAAGCAGTCCTCCTTATGGTTGGATATTTCTTTCAAAGAATTCTCCGTCTCATATCACCAAACAGTCCATCCATTCTTCTATTATCTTTTCAACTAAAATCCTTAGGTTCTGCCACATGTGGACTTGGCAATGGTGCATTCATAAAATATATTTAGTTACGAGATAATATGGATTATATGGTGTAATGTAGTTTGTCAATTTTATTTTTTCATTTCCTATACTTTTCCCGAGAAATTCGGAAAAGAAGTGCATTGTATGATGTTTTTCTAGGTGCAAATATTTGCATTATAAGAAATTTCACTATAATTTACTTCTTGATCCGATATGGACTTCTTGGTTCATTTTATCATTCACACTAGACCCTTATGACTATCTCCCGTATCACCGAGTCACGAAAACGCTTCGTCGAAGAGCTCGGAAAATCCACTCGTATCACATTCTCGGAGATGAAGAAGACGCTTGTCGGTAAGTGAGACTATCGGATGAATCTCGCGACACTCTATCGTATCGTCGATGCATTTCGTGATCAGGGACTCGTCCACGAGATGGCAATTGCTGGAGAGAGGGTTATATTCCCCTGTCAGTGTGATCATGCGGCGAGTGATGATGCGATCACACTGAGTTTCTGTGAGAACTGTGGAACTGTCTACGATGTCCATACGAGGCTCGTGACTCCCTATATTTCGAGTATGACCTATGCTCGTATGAAGTCCTGCAATAGCTGTGTTCTCAGATAATATCTCTATCCTCCATCTGAATACCTTATGTTTTTCCCGCTCATCATCCTCTCTCTCATATCTGCTACAGGCCTTATCCTCTACTTTTTTCGGAAGGTCGATCAGACGCTCCTGAGTCTCCTGATAGCCCTCGGTGCTGGATCGATGCTCGCAGTCTCGCTCATCCATATATTGCCAGAAGCACTCGAGGAGACTCCCTATGCGATCTACGCATTTATCGCAGGATTTCTCCTGATCTATCTGATCGAAGAGATGCTCACACCACATGCACACGACCATGCACACGGAGATCATGCTCACGAGGATCCACATGAACACTATGATCATGTAGCGCTCGTATCATGGATCGCAATATTTATCCATACACTCTTCGACGGGCTCGGTATACGGGCAGGATTCGGACTCTCGA
>JAYVLL010000103.1:0-6939 GCA_043759495.1 Candidatus Altimarinota bacterium | reverse complement strand
ACTGAAGCAATCGCATTCTGAAAAGAGATCATGAGGCATACAAAACCTATTGCAAATCCCAATAATTTGGTTGAGTGAAGATTGATAGATTTTTTAAATGATAGAACAACTCAAATTCGTAATAAATTGCTTTTAGATTTAAGCGTTTATTTTCAAACTGCTATAACGGAATCAATTGGGAGAATTCCTAGGCTTTCTTCAAAAATTGATGGCACTATTGTCGCAGATTTGATTGATCAATTATCTCGATGAGAGAAAATGTTACGACATTTAGAAGCTCAGATAAGAGAACGGAGAATATCAGCGAATGGAATTGGTATATTGCTCGATGACATAAGTGAGATAATACAATGAGTTCAGGTTGTTATCGACTTCCAACCTTTTTGATGAGCAGATACAAATTCCACTCATACCGCATGAGCAGTGAATGAGGACCATTATGGTACACAAAAAGATCATGTGGAATGAGCAAATACTCAATGAGGAATAGAGACAGATCAGCCTGCAACCCTCGCAAATTGGGGTAGTTCTTCACTTTTTGGAAATACAGCTATATTTCCATCAAGCGATCATTTACCAAGTCAAACACCTGACGTTCCAGTAGAAACTCGTGTTACTCATCTTTCTGGAGATGATCTGAGTGTACCATCATCTCCTTGAAATTTTCAGGTGGCACGGAATACTTGAGATGTTTCTGATAAATTATATTCTCCTAGGCTAAGCAATCATCTATTGAACCTTAATACAGATAAGCCTATTCTTGTTAAGTACACTAGCGATAATAAACAGTGAGAATTAGAAATTACAAAACTTCAGAAAATATGAAATACTGATCAGCATGAGATACATGTAACCTTCAAAAAGGATGACTGAAGTATTTCTACTGGCGTACTTATCATCAATGTGTGATCTTGTAGAGTAGGAGATAATACTAATACAATAAGTGGTAGAAATTGAAAGCAAATTTCATTTATCATCACTTCCATCGAATCTACCCATAGAGCGAGGGCTACAGGATATGTTATTTCTGGTCCTACACCACTACCAACAGGAGGTACTCAATCAAAACCGAGCAAATTCGTACCAGAAGCTACAGTTATGGCTCAAGCGGGATGAGGCAATTCACGACCTAATCAGATAAGTGATCCAAGCAATCGACTGATATTTCCCTGAGATTCACCTGTATCTCCGTGAGACTTTATAGAATTACCATCTCCAATACAAGCTACATTTTCTGGTAATATAAATTTATCATGCCATATAATCGCAGTAAGCAAGATCGCGAATGGAACCTTTATTATAAAAACCAAGAAGAATATTTCTCAAGTTAATGGTATACTAACTTACGCTATTCGAAAAAAGACAGCTTGATGAGTGGATCTACAGGATATATACGATAACGGAACATGATATAGCGCCAGTTTTGGTCTTTTTCATTTCACCCTATCAAAACAAGCCGATGTTTTGAGCAAATTAGAAACAGCATGTACTCGAGTCTCACCAGCTCCGACTGCCACTTCAGCTTCTCGACTTGTGTCACCTTCTGCAAATAATCCAACGACTCCCACTCCCCCACCACCTCCTGCTTCACGAATCAGTAAAGCTATCTGATCGGTATCAAAATGGGCAAGGAGCTTATTTGGTAGCAAATAACAGCATCACTACAATCCACACGAGCCCAATAATCGGTATGCCCACACGGAATGCTCTTTCTCCTGCTTTGTGATAGAGCGGTGCTTGCATCCCGAGCCAGATACCGAAAGATCCTCAGATAATTGCGAGTAACCAGAGCGTTCGCTCCGATATCCGCCACCACTGATAGATCGACTTCAGTTTGTCGACCCACATGAGTGAATACGAGAGGACGTTGAGGATAATGAAATAGGTAATCATGTATTATGCTTAAAATTCTATATCACCATAGTAATCATCAAGCTGAACAGCACACAATCCAAGTATTCCATTTTCATGTTTGATAACATTCCACCCATCTAGTTTTTGGACTACTGTATACTTGACTCCCTTTATGGTCATAGTATTATTTTTTGGATCACCGATTATTCTTCGAATATTATTTCTTTTGCGTAATAAGTAGGGAGGTATATCTACTTCTAATTGAGTAGTCCAGAGTAAATTATTCATTCCATCTTCTAAATATGTTTGAGGATTTTCGATAGTGTAGTAAACCTCATCATATATTCAAGCTCAATTTGCTTGGGAAAACCTCATGATTGTATCCTCAGTCAAATGATGGTTATTCTCTGTATTTATAATTCTTGTATGTATTGTTCCATCATTTATCGACTCGACTCGAGCATCACATGATTTTTCTCCTACATTTTCATGCATACAGATAGTAAGAATATCTCCGACTTGAAGTGTACTTATCCATTCTTTACGTTTATCTTGAAGTCTCCGTGATCTGGCATCATCAGCCTCTTGGGACTCTCTTGTTAATGAAAAATTATTCATAATTATATGAATTCTAATTTGCAAATCCATTTGCTCATATCTTAATCTTTGTGCGTATGGAAGAACCTCATGAAACAAGACAGGTGAGGCTATCTGCAGTATATGTTCTACCGTAGGGGTCAGAGAATTTCATCGCATGAAAATAGTTTATATATAAATTTATTAAAATCAAATATCCTACTTTGTCTCTGCGCCTTCTCTGAGGATCGAACTCTTCCACTTCTCTATCTCATAGCCTCCTGTACGGACGATCTCGAGAGTAGGGAAGAGTTCGCGTATCTGCTCTTCAGGAACTCGCTGATCATATCAGAATACGAGAATATCGGGCTGATAGAGTCGAAGTGGTGCGAATATATCTGCCTCATCTCCGAGGAAGACCTCCGCATGAGGGAATGCATATGCAACATTCCTGAGTCTCGTCAGCTCATCATCTTGTGGCGTTCTTCACTTCAGTTGAGTCACACGGTTGTCACGCGCGATGATGATGATGAGTCTCTCACCGAGTGTCTCGGCTTCACTCAGATAATAGACATGTCCAGGGTGGAATATATCAAAAGTCCCGAATGCCATGACATTTCTGGTGCGAGTTTTCGCTGGTGAATGTGAAGATTCGGTGAACGACATAAGAGAGCAGAACGTCAATAAAAGGGAAAAATAAGTCTACGAATACAAAAGGTGAACAATTTTCAAAAATATTTTGACAACAGGTAGTGGAAAGAATACAGTAAATACCACAATATCTAGTATGTCTATGTGATACAGTGTCTCATTTTCCCGCATTCGATCTGATCAGTAGTCTACTCGAAAAGTAGTCCTTTGTAAAAGGGAAATGGTCGTTTTTTTATTTCTGTCATTTCGAGGAATGAGGAATCCTGCCCGAGAGCAAGATGTCTCCTTCGTCGACATGACCCTATCCTGATTTCTTATTTTGAATTTATAATTTATAATTTATAATTAACGTATGTCCCTCACGAAGATCCGCAAACGCAATGATGAAATCGTCGATTTCGACCGCACTCGTATCGAAGAAGCGATCGAAGCTGCTTGTATCGCCTGTGGTGAACCTGATCGATCATTTATCCCTGCGGTAACGGACTTTATCGCGAAGGATATCGAGCACGTCTATGGAGAGATCTTCATCAACCGTATCCCGTCTGTGGAAGATATCGGAGATATCGTCGAACGCAACCTCATGAAGTTCAATAAGTTCGAAGTCGCGAAAGAGTACATCATCTACCGTGCATCTCGCCAGGAGGAGCGTGTCGAGGCACACGTGAAACTCGTAAAGAAGTTCGAAAAAAATGGATTCAAAGTCACGAAATCCAATGGCAATAAAGAGGACTTCAACTTCGATAAACTCGAGAAGATGTTCGATATGGCAGCGAAGGACTACATAGAGAAGTGTAGCTTCGATGAACTGATGGAAGCATTCAAGAAAAATATCGTCGAGGATATGAAAACTTCGGATATTGCGAAACTTCTCGTGAAGACATGTATCGACCTCGTGACCGTCGAAAACATCGCCTGGGAACACATCGCTGGTCGACTCGCACTCTTCGATCTCTACAAGAAAGCTGGGAAAAACCGTGGCATCTCTCAGAAAGAGGTCTACTCAGGGAATGCATACCTGAAGTTCTTCCTCGACTACGTCGAACGAGGACTCTACTCGAAGGACTTCATGCAGTACTACAGCGAAGCAGATATTCTGAAGGCTGGAGAAATCCTCTCGAAAAAGTGAAAAAAGACGGATATGACCTATGGGTACACGACCGTCCTCTCCCTCGCGAAACGTTACCTCCTGAATCCGAATAAGATCGTCCACGAACTCCCTCAGGAGATGTATATGAGCGTCGCACTCTTTCTCGCGATTCCTGAGAAGGATGCTGATCGTCTCGATTTTGCCCTCCAGATCTACGAACAGTGTTCGAACCAGCATATCTCTCTCCCGACTCCGACGCTCATCAATGCTCGTACCAACTGGCATCAGCTCACGAGCTGTTTCAAGCTCAATATCGGTGACGATCTCCGTTCCATCTATCATGGCATCGAGGATATTGCTCAGATATCGAAATACGGAGGATGAGTCGGAGTATACCTCGGACATATCCGAGCGCAGGGAGCTGAGATCCGCGGGATCAAGGGAGCGGCCGGTGGTGTCAATCCATGGGTCAAGGTCATCAACGATACTGCCGTCGCGGTCAATCAGCTCGGGGCTCGTCTCGGTGCAGTCTCGGTCACCCTCGATGTCTGGCATCGCGATATCTATGACTTTCTCGAACTCCAGACTGAGAGCGGTGATATCAGAGCCAAGGCATTCGATATATTTCCAGCTGTCTCTATGCCCGATCTCTTCATGCAGCGAGTTGATGCTGATGGCGAGTGGTCACTCTTCGACCCGTACCAGATCCAGAAAAAATATGGGAAGTGTCTCGAGGACTGTTTCAATGAAGAATTCGATGAATTCTATGCCATACTCGAGAAGGATGATACACTCGATATGAAGAAGACGATAAAGGCAAAAGACCTCTTTAAGGCATTTCTCAAGACGACTGTCGAAACGGGTATGCCCTATGTCTTCTACCGAGATACCGTCAATCGTACGAATCCGAATAAGCACTCAGGAAAGATCTACTCGACGCAGCTCTGTACGGAGATCTGTCAGAACTCTTCACCTGCGAAATTCGTCGAGGAGGTCATCGAGGATGGGAAGATAGTGATCCGCTATGAGCCAGGAGAGACCGTCACGTGCAATCTCGCCTCAGTGAATATCGCGAAGGTCCACGATGAGAAGACGATCGCCGAGTGTATGGATGTCATCTGTCGTCTCCTCGATAATGTCATCACGATTACGAAGTTCCCGATCAAGGCCGCTGAGATGACGGCTCTGAAATACCGATCGATCGGTATCGGCTACCTCGGACTCGCGGAACACCTCGCGACCCACTCGATGGCATACGATTCAGCAGAAGCTCGTGCCCATGTCGACTCACTCTTCGAACTCTTCACCTACTACACCTACCGAGCCTCAGTCGCTATCGCGAAAGAACGTGGAGCCTATCCACTCTTCCCAGGATCTGAGCACTCGAAGGGGATCATCCTCGGGAAAGATGCGAAGATGCTCACCGCTGAGACGATGAATGCACACCTGAACTGGAAGGCACTCCTCGATGAGATGAAAAAAGTCGGTACCAGATTTGGCTATCACTCAGCCCCAGCACCGAATACCTCCACCGCAGGGATCGTCGGAACAACAGCTGCGCTCCTCCCGATCTACAAGAAGTACTTCGTCGAGACCAATCTCGCCTCGCCGACGATACGAATAGCCCCAAAACTCTCTGCCGAGAATTTCTGGTTCTACAAGGAATACGTCACCATGGATATGAACGATGTCATCGACATGATCTCTGTGATCTATAAGTGGATCGACCAATCTATCTCATTCGAGTGGATGATCGATCCAGCTCGTGTCTCTCCGAAGGAACTCTATGGATACTATCTGAAGTCATGGAGACAAGGGATCAAGACCGTCTACTACGTCCGCTCGCTCTCGAGTGAAGTCAGTAAAGAAAATTGTGTAAGTTGTAGTGGGTAAACTATTTTCTTCACCTTTGAGCGTATGACCAAAAATACTCAGCTCCTCGTACAATGACACATTATCCATTTCAATATAGATGATGATTATATCTCATTGACTGATATGATCCGAGCCAAAGATGGCGACTTTTTTATCTCTGATTGGCTCAGGAATCGTAATACCGTAGAGTTCCTCGGGATATGGGAATCACTGAATAATCCAGATTTTAATTCTGGCGAATTTGCCATAATTAAAAGCCAAGTTGGACTCAATAGCTACAAGCTCAGTGTCAAAGAATGGACAGAAAAAACATGAGCCATCTGACTCCGAGCCACAACTGGGCGATATGGTGGCACCTATGCACACAAGGATATTGCATTTGAATTTGGCATGTGGATATCGCCAGAGTTCAAGCTCTATATTATCAAAGAATTCGAACGACTCAAATCAGAGGAGACAAGAAGACTCGAAACGGGGTGGGATACAAAACGCATCCTCGCAAAAGTAAACTACAAGATCCATACTGACGCCATCAGCGAACATCTCATAGGTCCACTCACGATACGATCATGGAAATATGCAACAGAAGCAGATATGCTCAATCAGATAGTATATGGAGAGACAGCAAAAGAATGGAAAGAGAAAAACCAAAAAACTGAGTGAAATCAGAGAGATAATGGCAGTATCGAACAACTCGTCGTCATGGCAAATCTCGAAAGTATCAATGCTATGCTCATCTCCCAGTGAATGATCGAAATAGATAAACGAGCCGAAATCCTCTATACAGAGGCTGGGCGACAATTTACTCGGCTCCTACATAATCCGTCACTATGAAAACTACAATAATCCATATATCCTCGAGTGAAGTCAGTAAAGAAAATTGTGTAAGTTGT
>JAYVLL010000102.1:0-7957 GCA_043759495.1 Candidatus Altimarinota bacterium | reverse complement strand
GAGAGAAATAGGACAGAAACAAGGGAAGAATAAAAAAAAGTGATCTTTTGGAAAAGATCACTTTTTTTCTTGATAAATCTGGGATATTGCAGGGGTCCCCATAGAGTGTCACATCTCATTTATACCCATGCTGATATCCTCAGGATCATCACTGATATCATAGAAAATCTCTACTCGCTGGATGGATTCTCGGCAACCAAGAGGTCTGTCAGCCATGATTATGACTATGAATATCTCTTTCGGGGAGATAAGGTGGTCGAGTGGGACCGCATCTTCTCGACTGAGAACTGGAGAAATAGACTCTCGACACTCACCAAACTGGGTAAGAAAGCTTTCGGAGAGGCTTTCCAGTCCCCTCGGAAATGAATCAGTCTGATCGTTCTGCATAATCGATTCTGCGACTATCTGGATGGGATGTTCGAGAAATCCCCTGAGAAATGAGCATCATTTCTCGATCTATTATCGCAGGATACGACTAATGCAGGTCTCCCCGCTCTCCTGAGAAAAGAGAAGTTCGGGAATGAGTAAGTTCCGAATCAGCTCTATCTGTTTTCTACTTTTTATCGTTAAGAGTTCATCCGCGGACCTCGTGAGAGTACATGGAAAAATAAACATCTCAACCAAAAAAATCCTTTTCAGGATCTATAGTATTAGGAATTTTTGCAGGAATGAATTGGAGACACCACCCGGAGTCGAACCGGGCTACAAGGCTTTGCAGGCCTCTGCATAACCGATCTGCCATGGCGTCTTATGCTCGGGCATTATAGATATTTTTCCAGAAATGCAAGTAATATATACTACTGACACTGGAATGTCTGGAGGAGGGGAATATATATGGAAGGATCCTTGTCGAGTGAGAGAGATAGATGGATGAGATAGACCTTATTGCCACATGTATGTGTTGTCTGGATGAACTTCATACGCGGAGTACTCTGATTGTATCTCGCCTCGAATGTATAGACTCGAGAAGGTTCATCGTCAGAGAAGATGATATCGGCATCGGTGATCTTGGTATATTCGAGATAATTCCGACTCGTCTGGAGCTGATTCAGTTCACTATACTTCTTCGATGTCATAGGATTCTCGAGTGTATTTCAGAGGATGATGAGATTATTCGCAAATCCATATTTTGTATCGGGTGCGATATAGGCAAGCTCGATAATTCATTTTTTTGGATTCGGGAGATTCACTTGCTTGACTTCACTCCAGTTTTTCGGGACTGAGAGCGAGAAGAGTGTACCCTTATATGGAACAGTATTTCCCGTTGTCTCAGTCTGAGTTCCCGGGAGACTACAGCTCGAAAGGAGCACTGCAAGAGAGAAGAAAAAAAGATATCTCATAGGGAATATTTATACTATATATGGAGAGAAGTGAGCCATCAGAACCATGCCACCGAAGAGAAGAGAGAGTACGAGTCCACCATATCTGATCCATACGAATTCGGGATAGTATATGGCCTGTATATATTCGATGAGAGAGTAGAGAAACCATGAGACGACTACGGCGAGTATCGAATAGAGGTGAAATGTTGTACTCGAGAGGAGAGCGATGCTGATGAACCAGAAAGAAAATCACCCTATGGTAAAGAGGAAAACTGTATAATACAGAAAGAGAAATATGACGAGCGTACGTTTCGCGATGATGAGCCGTATCTCGAGGTATTCCGCTGGATTTTTTATGAGTCTTTCACTGATGTCCTTGATTTTAACCATTTTTCCTTATAATACGCCGGTATTATATCCAAAAATGTCACTCACACAAGCTCAAATCATACGACTCCGAAAACTCACAGCACTCAATGAGGGCGGCGAACTCGATATCTCTGGAGTGCTCGATTCCTTCGATGCACTGAAGGATCAGAAACTCACGCTTCCCGAGAATATCTCGCGGAGTGGCCAAGGATCACTCCTGCCTCGTCCTGATGTCGTCGTCACCTCCACTATCTCGCGCGATGATATCCTCAGGAACTCACATCAGCGTATTGCAGGACACCAGATTGCACTCAAAAGTATCATGATCGGAGAATAGTATCCTCCGTATCTCGTTCCTATTTCTCTATCTCACTAGTTCTCTAGTATTCTTTCTATGAATTCTCGCATCCTTCTTATTTTTCTCTACGCGTTCACTCTCTCCCTCGGTGTGCAGTATTTCTTCTTCCCGAAGGCAGATACATCGAGTCCGCTTCTCACTCAGCAAATCGTCCTCCAGGTCGATAAGGAGAATATCACGATCCCAAATATCCCAAAGATCGAAATCGTGAATCACTCCACGGGTTCACTCGCTATCAATCCATGTACAGATATCGCGATCACTATCGACTCGAATCCTCTCACCGATATCGCGAAAGCAGCTCCTACCTTTTGTGAAAAGATGATCGTTGCTCCGGGAGAGAAAAAACTCATCCCATTCTCGCTCCTCTATCGTATCTTCGCACAGGCACCAGGGAAATATATCATCACGGCTAAGACTCCTTTTGGTGATCGCATCGTCACACTCACTATGAGTCAGCCAGGCACCATCAGATCGACTCTCTCTCGAGTCTTCTATGAACCGATCTACAACCTCTTCATCGCACTGATAACATTTCTCCCTGGACACTCTCTCGGACTCGCGATCATCATCATCACGCTCATTATCAGACTCATCCTCCTCGCTCCGCAGCACCATATGCTCATGAGTCAGAAAAAACTCCAAGTCATACAACCAAAGATCAAAGAAATCCAGAAAAAATATAAGGACGATCAGGCAAAGCTCGGTATGGAGATGCTCGAACTCTATAAAAAAGAATGAGTGAATCCTATGGGATCATGCCTCCCGCTTCTCATCCAGATGCCGATACTGATCGGACTCTATTGGGTGATCTCTGGAGCCAATGATCCAGCGAATTTCTACCATCTCTATAGCTTCTTTTCTGACTTCAATCCACAGAGTATCAATTCGATATTTCTCACACTCAATCTCCAACATGTCGGAGGGACTATAGGCCTCATATTCTCAGTGACACTCGCCGCAATCCAGTGGGTCCAGGCAAAACTCTCATTTACCTACAATCCTCCAGCGGTAAAAGAGAAAGAGACTGCTCTCGCGACTACTGAACCCACTGCACCAGAGATGGCACTCGATCCTGCGATGATGCAGAAGATGATGCTCTATATGTTCCCTGTGATGATCGGCGTATCCTCATACTTCTTCCCACTCGGTGTCGGACTCTACTGGTTCATCGGAACGATATTCGTCATCGTCCAGCAGTGGTATGTGAATGTGATCTCCGCCCGGAAGAAAAAAGCATAATCAAAATCAATGGAAAAAGAGCTCATTTTTTCTCTCCTCGCCCTCATCATCCTCGGTGTAAATACGGTGGTCTACTGGAAGGGGATTTTCCGCGGAGAGATCATTCCCCACCCATTTACCCAGTTCATCTGGGTGATCGTCCTCGCTATCACCTCTATCGAACTCATCCAGCGAAATGAGCTCCTTGGGGCGATTCCGAGCATATTTCTCACGATCGATATATTCTGTGCACTCCTCGTGGGGATATGCCTCTGGAAAAAAATAGTGATCAATTGGATGGATTATTTTTTCCTGATTGCGGGTATACTCCTCATCGTCTATTGGCAGTATGAGCCACAGTATCGATATGTACTCCTCGTGATGATTGGGATCGATGCTTTTGCTTATGCAGTGAGCTTCAAGAAGGCATGGCTCCAGCCCAATACTGAGAATAGTCTTCCATATTTCATCTCCGTCGGGAACAATATATGTACCATCTTCGCGCTCTACGTCTGGAGTTTCGAAAATATGGGTATGGCAGCCTGGACAGCAGGAGTGAATTTCACTTTTGCGTGCTTCATACTCTTGAGACAGAGGTATGCACAAAAACACTTATCACGTCTTGCAAAAAAACAAATCCATATATAATAATTCCATACTCCTTTTGATACATATTGCCATGACTACGATAACACTCTCTCATCCTGTACCAAAGTCATTTCCGACTACTTTTATTGACCTTGATCATCTTCGAGATGCGCTTTTTCAATACGATCTAGAATCGAGTATGGTACGCTCGAAGAATGCTCTTCCTGAGCGATTTACCAACCTATAGACTCCAATGAATATACGGAAAATCATCGAATTCGATGAAGCAGCGGAGTATATATTGAGCCGTTGACTTCTTTCTCAGTATAAAAAAGCAAAAACATATATCCTCTCAGGATACCTGGAAAGTGTTGATTTCAAGATCCGTCAACCAAAAAGCAAAGGAATATACCAATTCCGCATCAATCAAAAGTATCGTGGCTACTGCTATATCGAAAAGGATAATGAAACTCTCGTGATCTATAAAATATCAGATCATCAGGAATAATCCTTCTTGTTCACATTATTTCCTCTCTATTTTCCTTTCCTGTTCTGTCTCAATGCCATCTACTATCTACTATCTCCTATTTTCCTTTGACAATGCAACTCGTTTTTATATAATCCCGCTACTTTTGGCGAAAGCCAGGTTTTTATATTGCTCCTAACTACTATATCACGATGCCGAACACAAAGTCAGCAAAAAAAGCACTCAAGGTGAGTGAAAAAAAGCGTTCTCGCAACCGCCGCTATAGTTCCCTCACAAAGGAAACCGTAAAGGCACTCGAGGCCCTTCTCGCAAGTGAGAAAAAAGATATGGCGAAGATCACAGAAGCTCTTTCTGCTGTCTACTCTCGTATTGACACGCTCGAGAAAAAGAATATTATCCAAGGGAATACCGCAGCTCGCAGGAAATCTGCATTTGCGAAACTGGTGAAATCTGTAACGACACTCTAATCCATGAATCGACCTTTCCCGCAGAAAAAAAATGAAAAACGAATCAACGAAGCAATTTTTGCACGTGAGCTCATCGTTATCACAGACACCGGGGAATCTCTCGGGAAGATGTCACGAGACGAAGCACTCAGGAAGTCGGAAGAACTCGAGCTCGATCTCGTCGAAGTGGGAACTCAGGAATGAGTCGTCATGGCGAAACTGATCGACTATGGAAAATTCCTCTTCAAACAACAGAAACAACAATCACACAATAAAGGACAATCGAAAAAGACGGAGCTCAAGACAATGAAGCTCACCTACAAAATCGGTGATCATGATATCGAAGTTCGCAAGAATCAGGCTGAAGGCTGGGCAAAAGAAGGACATCCGATGAAGATTATGCTCCAGCTACGAGGACGTGAGAATCAGTATGAAGACCTCGCGATCAATAAGATCAATGAATTCATCGCCTCACTCGATGCCGTCTATAAAAAAGATCCCGCGAGCCGAGTCGCAAAACAAGGACACGCATTCAATATCACACTCTACCCCAAAAAATAACTCTCTTAACTTCCCCTCCCATGAAACTCAAAACTCACTCCGGTGCCAAGAAACGTGTAAAAATCACTGGAACTGGAAAATGCATCTTCAATAAAACGGCAAAACGACACCTCCTCAAGGATAAATCATCCAAGGCAAAAGGTCGAGATAAATACGGACATGTCGCTCATGTATCGAATGAACTCGAGTGTCTCCGAGCACTTCCCTATGGAAGATAGATTCGTCCATACAGTGGGAGGATCTCCATCTTTTCACTTTTAACTTTTCACTTTTAACTATAAGACTATGACTCGCGTAAAACGTGGTGTAATGACACACAAAAGACATAAAAACTGGATCGCTCTCGCAAAAGGATATCGCCGTATGAACGGAAATGTCTACTCTCGAGTACGCAATGCCGTCATGAAGGCTGGACAAAATGCCTATATCGGACGAAAGGCAAAGAAGAGAAACTTCCGCCGACTCTGGAATGTCCGTCTCAATAATGCTGTCCGTCCACTTGGGATGAATTATTCGACATTTATCCACTCGATGTATATCAAGCGTGTCGGACTCAATCGAAAAGTCCTCTCGAACCTCGCGATTAGCAATCCAGATGTCTTCGCTAAGGTTGTAGAATTCGTCAAATAATCACTCAAATCCTTCCGAATCGGGAGGATTTTTTAGAGTTTTATCCTTTTCTGTCAACCATATTGCTCGAAGTGAGTTTACAAAGCGGGAAAGAATCATAGAATGAGCATATGTTACACACACTCCTCCAACTTGACGTCTCTCTCCTCATATGGGCACGCTCTCTCGTATGACCAGAATCTGCCAGATTCATCCAGATTCTCGCTGAATCTGTGGTCCTGTGGGTTGCCATCCTTCTTCTCTGACTCTGGTTCACAGGTGTTGCGAGAAGAGATACGCGCTATCGTATCTGGGCACTCGAGATTTTCTCTGTGATCATCCTGACATTTGTCATCCATGCGATGATCAATCTCGGCATCCCTCAGTGGAGAGTATCACCTCAGGAAGTCGCTGGAGGGATTAGCGCACTTATTCCACACCCACTCGATAATTCATTTCCCTCTGGTCATGCGCTCTTTACCATCGCGACTCTGATCGGACTCTGGAATTCCTATAGGAAATGATGGATCATCGGACTTACGATTATTTTCGGAATTCTCACTGCAGCTGCACGAGTGATCTGAGGAATCCACTATCCTGGAGATATTCTCGGTGGTTGGATCTTCTGAGCGATCGGAGGATATATTGCCTTGCTCCTTATCGATACTTCTCTATTTCGACTCTACCTCTTTCCGGGCATTGTGAAGGTCGCGAGCTGGTTCCGACTCTAGTGTATAGGAGAGTTCAAGATTCCAACACTCTAAGATTCCAACACTCTAAGATTCCAAGATTCCAACACTCTAAGATTCCAACATACTAACACTCACTTCTCTCCATGACTCTCCCCGTTTTCGCATGAATACTGCTCCGACATGGTTCCTATTTTCTCTTTCTGAAACGTTCGAAAAGATCGAAGAACTGGCCATTGCACTGGACGATCCCATGAGGAAAAATAGAGGAATGAGAAGATGCACGAGCCTGTGCGATCCGAGAGACGATGGAAGAAGTGGGTGTCAGTATCCTGGAAACAGATATCATCGCTGATATGACCGTTCATGCTACGTATATCGATGGCGAGAAGGTATCCTATATCTATCTCGTAGATACATGGGGAGGTATGCCAGACAATCTCGAACCCACACTCCATGAGAGTCTGGAGTGGCGCAAGATCGAAGATCTCCCCTATCCACTCATCCCTCATATCAGAGTATGAATCGAAGGAATCCTTGCCTATAAAAACCGAGTAGAATACTATGGAATCTAAACGAACGTCACATATCCGTGGAAAAATACATTTTTCCAGAACCAAGGTCTTGCTCGAAGCGGGTGAAGATCAGTATTTTATCAAGCCATTTTCTCTCGATCGTGGGTATCTGGAGTGAGATCTCGTCGACGCGCGGATCATCCGACCGAAGAATGAAGGATACCTCGCGGAAGTCCGTATCATGAAATTGATCCATCGTACAGAGTTCTCTATTATCGGGACTATTACTCGAATACAATGACGGAAAATGCAGGTAGAGATCTTTCGAGAATATGGAAATATCGGCACGATCACTTGTTTCTCAGAGGTTTGAGAAGAGTCATCGAACGATATCGTCGAGATCCAGTATGATAGGATCAGGAAATCATGGAAAGTGAGGACGATACTCGGAAAATCCACTGACCCAAAAATCGACGAGATGCTCCTCTTTCGAAAGGAATGAGTCAGAGTCGACTTTCCGTCTCCAGTCCTCGATGAAGCGGAAGGTATCGGAAAAGGATCTCTCGAACCATGCGCTGAGAAATCTCTCATCCCGCACTCTATCACGGACGATCTTGATCTACGATTCTTCGATCCGGGTATATGATCATATTTTCCTTCGCTCTATGCCCATACGAGAGGTACCGATAACGATATCCATACGACGCATCGCACTGATTTTCGACATTGGTTCACGATGACGATCGATGGATCAGATGCGAAGGACCTCGATGATGCGATCAGTATCGCACG
>JAYVLL010000101.1:0-2948 GCA_043759495.1 Candidatus Altimarinota bacterium | reverse complement strand
CGAGATGAGCTCCGAGATGCATTCGCGGAGATCAGAGAACTGGAAAAAACAATAGCACGAGAGGAAGTACAGATGACAGAGACAGGAGAATTCGAGGCGTATACCGAGGCAATCGAGCGGTACCAGCTCATCTGAGGATATACCTATGAGAACGAGGTCGAGCGTGTGGCTCGTGGGATCGGGATATTTGACCTCCTCGAGAGGCCTCTGTCGAATGTATCTGGCGGCGAGCGGACCAAGATCGCCCTTGCGAAGATACTCCTCTCAAAACCTGATTTCCTATTACTCGATGAGCCGACTAACTTTATCGATCTGATCTCGGTCGAGTGGCTCGAGCACTACCTCGAGCACACCTGGAAGTGATGATATATCATCGTCTCTCATGATCGCGAGTTCCTCGATCGCACCTGTAGTATCACTCTCGAGGTACTCGGCAAAGCTGGTATAAATAGTTATCATGGTGACTACTCATACTCAGTAGAGGAACGCAAAAAGGTAAAAACCATACAAGACAAGAAATATGAGGAACAACAGATCCATATCGAGAGTGAAAAAAAACTCATCAACCGATTCAGGGCAGGCTCTCGCTCAGGATTCGCGAAGAGTCGAGAGCGTCAACTGGATAAAGTGGAACTCATAGAGAAGGCAGAGACACGAATTGGAGTCAACTTCATATTCTCATATGACAAGCACTGACCTGAAACCCTCATCAAGATCGAGGATACATTTATCGGACGACATGAGCCACTCTTCTTTGTTCGGAGTGCTATATTGTCAAGAGGAGACCGAGTATGAATAGTATGAGAAAACTGAGTCGGGAAATCTACCCTCATCAAAACCATACTAGGAGAGATGAAACCACTGGAGTGATATCTGAGTGTTCACGAGAATGCTCGGATCCTCTACTTCTCTCAACTCCATGAGACGCTCGATACGAGATCTAGCATCTATGACAACTTCACTAAACATGGTCTCCCCTACTCTCGCGAACGAGTCGGGAGTATCATCTCGACCTACGGGTTCGAGTTCGCAGACTATACCAAGATCGTGAGCAATCTCTCTGGAGGAGAACGGTCTCGGCTTCTTTTTTCTCTCCTGAGTCAGAATACGCTTGCATGGAAACATATTTCTCAAAAACGAGATAATACTGAGAATGATACTATTTCCTGTCATCGCGAGGCACGAAGCGATCTTGATCCTATTTCTGGGAATGAGACTGCTTCATACTTCGCAGTGACAGAGACAACGGAAAGAGAATATTCCTCAATATCCAATCTCCTCATATTCGACGAACCAACGAACCACTTGGATGCAGATACGAGGGAGAGTCTGGAACGAGCGATCCGAGAGTATCCAGGGACGGTACTCTTCATCTCTCATGATCGCTACTTCGTCAACAAGCTGACTGAGCGACTCTGGATCATCGAAGATGGTGAACTCATCATCTCGTATGGCAACTATGAGGACTATCGCTACAAGCGAGAGCGAGGGATCGATCTCGATATGAGTCTGTTCAATGTGGATGGCGAGATGGATATAGTCCTCGAGGAGAAGCTGGGAGTTGTCGAGGCTCGCCGTATCAAGGAAAAGTTCGCCAGACGCAAGCTCAAAAAATAAAAAAAATCACTCCGAGTACTCGGAGTGATTTTTTTGAAATAAGAAATTCTCTCTATTGCATCCACATACATTTGTAGGTAGTCGCTACCGCATTGGCCACCGTAGTGTTGCAGGCTACCGAGTTCGCTACTCCATTGGCCCGACAGTAGACTGCTGTGGTACCAGGCGTGGTGAGTGCAGCACCAGCACTACAGCTGATAGCCACAGCAGTACTAGCAGGGACTCCAGTACAGGTATAGTTCGATGCTGTGGTAGTGATAGCAGTTGATGCGATAGTACAGATTCAGAGTGCTGATGTGGCAGTACCAGCTATTCCGAGTTGAAAATTTCATTCCACATCGAGCTTGGCACCCGGAGTCGGTGTACCGATACCAACAGAGCCATTGCTCGTGATACGTACTACTTCGGTTGGTGCCACATTGGTAGTACCATTGCGATTGGCAAATACGATATCACCCTGAGTGTTGCCCGCTATAGACGTCGTGAGGAATCCGATCTCCGCAGGAGCATATCTCACGGCACCAGCGAGTCCGCTATATCCGAACCCTATCGTCTGGAGTGCAGTGACTCTATTCTCGAGTCCTCCGATATTAAGATATGGTGTCCCATAGGCGACTCCGAGATTGCTATCAGCTCATTGTACCCCTCTCTTGATCAGCATCTGTGGAACTGCAGAACTCGTCGATCCTGATGGTGATCCTGCCACGACGAAGTGACGATCTGGGAATGAGGTACCGATACCTACCTCTCCGCCACCACTGATGGCCTGGAGCTGTGAGTTGAGACCGGTATTGATATAGAGATACTCTGAATGATTGGCTGGGATAGAGAGGACTCTCTGCCAGGGAGCTGGAGTCTGATAAGGTGAATCATTGGTATAGAGTCATCCTGTCTGGACTCAGTTGAACCGACCACTACGAGCAAAGAGCGGAGCATCACCTCGAGCACCGAGTGCGAGCTGATAGCCAAATGTATCTCACTTGGCACTCATCGTGAACGAGTTATATGGACTGGCCGAGAGTCCTGTTGCAGGATCAGCATTGGCACAATCATAGGCTCCTGGCGAGCCATAGGTACCCGTTATCGAACAGAGTGCATCAGTACCATCTTCTTTGAAATATGGCCCATTGTTTGATGGTCCATCCCCCTTACTCACGACGAATGATTGTTTACCAGGGATACCAAAATATTGATTAAAGTCATACGAGACATCAAATGTGTTGAGATTTGGATTTGGTGTTGGCGGACTGGAACGCAATGTACCAGTATATACGGCGATATTGCTGACTGGACTGACTCCGACGACTTTTCCAGAACTATCCACACCGATA
>JAYVLL010000100.1:0-6882 GCA_043759495.1 Candidatus Altimarinota bacterium | reverse complement strand
TATGAACTTCCATGATATGGATGATGAGGGGCTTGAGTGATCATGGTGAACTGGGTGAGTTGCACGAGTCCTCGTCGAGAAGGGCGATGTTGGGTTTCTCAAAGCAGAGGGATGATTTATCACAGAGTCATATGGGAGGAGTTCCGAAGGGAAAAAATACACCCTCGATGATATGATCTTCGCGACCTCTGGAAGTCTCATACTTGAGGAAGATGCAATCGAGTACATACAGGATCGGATGATTCTCCTCTACCTCGACCTCCCGAATGAAGAGATCGCGAAGCGAGCCCATGCTCGGTGAGTATCCAGAATCGTCGGGATGAATGGGGAGAATCCTCGCTTCCAGAGTATCGATGAGGTGCTCGCATATCGAAGAGAATTCTATGAGAAATATGCTGATATCACCTATCCTCTCACTGTCGGAAATACCCCAGAAGAAGATGCTGATGAAATTATGACTTTCATAGAGAAATATATAGCCCCGAGCTTCCCTTCCCTCCTCTCAGACTCAAGAAGCGGGGAACAGATATCTCTGAGACAAGCAATCATTATGAGTCAGCCACTCTCTGGTGGACTCTGGTGTCCGACACATTTTCCACAGGTGAGTCATGATGAACTCGCATCATTCTCTGGGAGACGGTATCAGGACATCGCAAAATCTATCCTCGGAAAGTGGAGCTTCGGGGTATGAGAAAATGAACTAGATCAGATTATCGAGAAGGCATACGGAAGTCAGTGGCACCATGATGACATCACTCCCGTGAAGAATATTTCCGATAATCTCTATTCACTCCATCTCGGATATGGTCCGACCTTCGCATTCAAAAATATTGCCCTCGAATTCCTCCCACGCCTCCTCTCATCACTCACACCATGAAAGATCATCCACGTTCTCTGAGCATCGAGTGGAGACACGATCAATGCCGCTCATAGTGGCGTCAAGTGAACCAATATCCGCTCACTCTTCATGCTCCCGACGACGTGACCTTCTGTCGTCCAGCGCCTCCAGGCCGTCAGTGGTATAGTCGATAATCCGAATGCATTTACGCTTCTTGCTGATGCTCCGTTTGATCCGCTTCAGGACATCGTCAAGCGAGTCAATAGTCCTGAATATCGCGAATTCAAATCTCGATACAATATCACATCGTTTAATTCGATCAATATCGCTCGTATCCTCGCTCAGACGGTCTATTATTTCCGTGCCTATGCGAAACTCCTCGAGATGGAAGCTATCACGATAGGAGAGAAGATATCCTTCTCTGTCCCTTCAGGGAATTTCGGCGATGCACTCGCGGGATACTATGCGAAGCGGATGTGACTCCCGATCGAGCGGATCAATATCGCGACCAATGAAAATGATATGCTCCATATCTTCTTCCAGACGGGTCGATATGCACCACCGAAAAAAGAGGGAAAAGATGCGGTCATCGTGACCAATGCGCCGAGTATGGATATCGCAAAAAGCTCGAACTTCGAACGGATGCTCTATGATGTCGTGGGTGGTGATGGCGAGAAAGTGAAGGATTGGTATACCGATCTCGCGAAAAATGGTTCCTTCGAAGTCGATGCGATCACTCTCGGGAAGATCCGATCGATATTCACCTCCTCATCTTCCACGGATGATGAACGCCTCGATGCAATCCGACAGTTCGGAAGCGAATACCATCACGGTATCGATCCACATACTGCTGCCTCAGTGGTACCATGGATACGTCCTGGTCATTGCGAGGAACGAAGCAATCCAGCGTCTTGAAAAAAAGTAACTCCCCTCGTCTTCCTCGAGACGTCCCATATTGCCCAGTTCACGACTGAGCTAGAATCACTCGGTATATCTGTTCCCGGTATGCATACGTTCGATCATATTCTCGATACTATGAGAAAAAACGCAGGAGCAGAAGGAGTGAACTATCTCCATACGGGAAAAGATTTTGAGTCGATCTTTCCGGATATCGAGAAAGTCTTCGAAGAGATTTTCCCTGAGAGAGTATGATAATTTTGACTTCATTTTCGTTCTTTCTATACTTCTAGAAATGCAAAGTTCGACCCCATCCAGAGTTGCTGATCGGTCAGTGTTCCACACATACACCCTCACTCCCTACTATATGCTAAAAATCGGAATCGTCGGGGCCACTGGTGCTGTATGAATCGAGATGATTCGATGTCTCAGAGATTTCGAGATCGACATATCTGAGCTCAGACTCTGAGCCTCACCGAGATCAGTCGGCAAGGAGATTGAGACCTCTCTCTGAGTGATCACATTGAGAGCTATCGATGATGCATTTTTCGAGTGACTCGACTTCGCACTCTTCTCGGCATGAGGTGATATATCCCGTGAGTGGATCCCTCGAGCCGTCGAGCTCTGAGTCCGTGTGATCGATAACTCCTCGGCGTTCCGTTATGTGGCAGATGTTCCCCTCGTGATCCCTGCGGTGAATGCCCATGCGATCGGTGACGCTCGAATCATCGCGAATCCGAACTGTACGACAGCTATCGCACTCATGGCAGTCGCTCCGATATATCGACGCTATGGGATACGGAAGATGATCATCTCTACGTATCAGGCAACGAGTGGTGCAGGGGCAAAATGAATGGACGAACTCCTCGAGAATACGAAGAAGTATTTCTCTGGAGAAGACCCGAAGATCGAGATTTTCGTAGACAATATCGCGTTCAACGTGATTCCTCATATCGACAAATTCCAGGATAATGGATATACCAAAGAAGAGATGAAAGTCGTATGGGAGAGTCGGAAAATACTCGAAGATGATGAGCTCCAGATCAGTTGTACTGCAGTGCGCATACCGACACTCCGAGCACACAGTGAGTCGATCGTCATCGAGACGGAGAGGCCGGTAGATATCGATGAGATCCGTGCACTCATGCGGTCTGCACCCTGAGTCGAGCTCGTCGATGATCCTACGAATCACCGCTATCCGATGCCGATTCATGCGATGGGCAAGTACGATGTCGAGGTCGGAAGGATCAGGAAAAATCTCATATTCGGTGAATATGGTATCGAGTTTTTTGTCTCCTGAGATCAGCTCCTACGTGGTGCGGCACTGAATGCCGTAGAGATACTTAACTCTATTATTAATCAGAAATAGCATGAATATCTGTCTGATAAATTTCGAATCTGTCTGGAAGGATAAGTTGGCAAATATACGTCAGAAACGAGTCCTCATAACAGAGGCCATCGAGCATAGGCCTGATATAGATATCATCGTCTTTCCTGAACTCAGTCTGACGGGATATATTCTCGATAGCGATGCTGAGGCACTTGCTGAGAATCTGACTGGAGAATCATTGATTGCCCTCCAAGATGAAGCGAAAAAACACTCTGTTGCCATTATTTTTGGATTTATCGAAGTGAATCCTCATGGCAAGCCATATAATTCTGTCGTTGTCATTTCGAAATCTGGTGAAGTCATCACTACGTATAGGAAAAATCACCTCTTCTCACAGTGAATCGAGTCAGAGATCTACTCACCAGGAGAGAGTCTCTCATCATTTGATTTTGAGTGAATGAAGTGCTGACTCTCTATATGTTTCGACCTCCGATATCCTCGTCTCTACGAAGCCTATAAAAAAGCATGAGTAGAATGTATCTTCACGAGTGCTGCCTGGGTCGATGGTCGCAATAAGCCCGATATATTCAGATCCCTCTCGAAAGCACGAAGTGGGGAAAATCAGGTATATATGGCATCAGTAGATTGTATCTGACAGGATGAGAATAATACCTACGCTGGAAATGCTATCATCTCGAATCCATATTGCGAAGATATACGAGAGACGCATGATACGATATTCCACTACTGAGTAATCGACCCAGATATCATCAAAAATCTCTCGGAGAAAATGCCACTCCGAGCAGGATATAGAGAAGTATACTCTATCGACTAAGATGGAGCTTCTCGTTCTGATGGTCGATACGTTCTGATTTACTTTTTTATTTTTTTCCTATGAAATACCTCTGAGAAGGTGGAGTCAATCTCTTCCAAAAAATCGCTCTCCTCGTATCTGAATACAAGGCTCTCCATGGAGCAGAGAGTTGTATCAATATCGGCTCATGAGAACCTGATATGACTCCTCCGAAACTCCTCCAAAAACTCGTGGCAGAAGAGATTATGCGGGATGATCAGAGGATACATACGTATCAGGAGAATAATTCGAAGAATCGACTCAATCAGAACTTCATCGAACTGAATACCTGAGTCAATATCGATGAATATCCTCACCTCGCATCGCTCGTCACTCCCGGTGAGAAGACGATGCTCGCACTCCTTCCGATTGCCTGTGGAGCCAATAGAGATGATGTCACTATCGAAAATAAGTGATATATGGTCAATGCTCCTGCCTATGATATCATACGAACATGGAGTGGCTACCTCGGTGAGCCGAGTTCTATCTGGCCGATGTACGCGAGTGAGAATTTCCGACTCGATATACGCAATATGCCTACATGAATACAGCCGAGAATGATCCTCACCGTGAAGCCTGGGAATCCATGTCCTGTATGAGCCACTCGAGAAGAGTGGGTCGAGCTCATCGAGCACTGCATCGCGAACGACATCCGCCTCGTGAACGATGGCGCCTATACGGCCCTCACACATACGAGTCACGTGACACTGACTGAGATCGCGAAGGAGTATCCTGAACTTGACTGGATCGAACTCTTCTCCATGTCGAAGACCTTCTCGGTATGTGGATGGCGTCTCGCCGTCACCGTCGGAAGTCGAGACTTCATCAGTGAGCTCGCGAAGGTAAAGGGAAATACTGACTCAGGGCCATTTGGACCACTACTCTCAGGTATGGAAAAATACCTCGAAATGCCAGAGGCAAAGCGAGATGCTGAGAAAAATCAGAAAATATATGCAAAAAGACTCACGATTTTGAAAGGCGTGTTTATGGATTTCTGACTCAGGCCAACGTGTCCGACGGATGCAGGATTCTTCATGATGTTCGACTGCCCGAGATTGCTCGATGGAGAAATCATAGAGAACTCAGAAGAATACAATAAGAAGATCATCAGTCTCACTGGTGTGATCGGTGTTCCATTCGCATGACAAAAATGAGAACAATTCATCCGCTACTCTGCCTGCTATGATGCAGAGAACGAGGCGAATATCGCGAAGCTCCGATCAGCCCTCGCGAAGGTCACTATCAGCTACTAACCTCTCTCTCCTATGCTCTTCGCCGATCACCTCAATTCCCTCCCAGAACTCCAGGACTATCCTATTGTGATAACGCTCTCGGATGGTACATCGATGACGATCGAGAGTATCGAAGGGAAGAAATGATCACTCAGACTCCTCCAGGCATTTCTCGATGAGGAGGATGAACGGACAGACCGATTCCCGATCGAGAACTTCTGCGAACACTATGATGCATGGCAAAGAGATCCGAGTGGGCACCATACGACTATTGCATTTCTTTCACGGTACAATAGATTGTGAGGAAATATTCGAAAAATTTGACAAGTGTAGAATAGGAAATAGTATTTATATATGAACCATTGTATTATGAAAATCGCGCTCGTCGGCTATGGCCGTATGTGACATATGGTAGAGCAAACACTCGTTTCGAGATGACATGAGCTCTCTCTGATCGTAGATCCAGAGAAACATACCACACTCGAGGATCTCCTTCGGAGTGATCATGATGTGGTGATAGACTTTAGTATCGCGAGTGTCGCGCTCGAACATATACGATTCTATGCTGAGCATGATATACGAGTGATCATGGGAACGACAGGATGGTATGGGCATCTCAGTGAAGTGAAGGAGCTCTTTGCGCATAGCGAGTGAGCCATACTCTGGTGAGGCAATTTCTCACTCGGGGTACAGCTCTTCTGGAAAATCCTCGAACATACTGCGAAGGTCATGAATCGGTTCGATACCTATGACGTCTTCGGGCACGAGTTCCACCATAATCAGAAGTGAGATTCTCCGAGTGGCACCGCGATCACGACTGCGAATATCCTCCTCGATCATATCGATCGCAAGGACACACTCGTCACGACTGATCTCACTGAGCGGAAGATCGAGGGGAATGAACTGCACTTCTCATCGACTCGTGGATGACACGTTCCAGGAACACACTCAGTGTATTTCGACTCACCATTCGATACGATCGAGATCACTCATACCGCACGGACTCGCGAAGGATTCGCTACTGGCGCTGTACTCTGTGCAGAGTGGCTCAGGGACAAGCAGTGATACTTCGAGATATCTGACTTCACGGAGAGTGTGATAGCCTCAGTATAGCTCTCTTGTATTCCAACTCTCCAACTCTCCAACATTCCAACCCTCCAACCCTCCAACATTCCAACCCTCCACCCATGGATACTTCTCACTTTCGCTGACTCTGGACCGCTCTCATTACCCCATTTCTGCAGGGTGACGGGATATCGAATGCTCTTGATTTTGTCGCTTTTGATCGATTGATCGATCTGCAGATTGCATGATGAGTCGACGGCATTCTCTTCCTCGGAACCACAGGAGAGAATCCGACACTCTCAGGTGGTGAGTGAATATCGATCGTGCGACGTGGGATCGAGCGACTCGAGTGACGGACGAAAGTGATGGTCAATGTCGGGACATACTCGACTCTCGCCTCACTCGAGAATATGAAACAGTATGAGTCGATCGAAGGCATCGATGCATATCTCCTCGTGAATCCCTACTACAATAAGCCGACACAGTCATGACTCTTCCTCCACTTCACGACTCTCGCCAAGTCGACTGATCGCCCAGTGTTCATCTACAATATCAAATGACGCTGTGCTGTGAATCTCGAGAATACGACCCTCCTCGAGATGATCGAGGCATGTCCGAATATCATCGGTGTGAAGGAGGCAAGTGGTGATCTCATCCAGATCACAGA
>JAYVLL010000099.1:0-6233 GCA_043759495.1 Candidatus Altimarinota bacterium | reverse complement strand
CTCGATAGGATTTTTGAGATGAGTCATAATTGGATTATATCACGTTTCGATAAAATGCAAAAATATTTTTCCAGCCAACGGAATGCGAAGAGGTTTTTTTATAAATGAATTGGATGTTCCTTGTTATCATTTTCCATAGCCTTCATCAATGCTCTAAAACCACATAATTCTGATTCTTGTTGGATTCGTATAGATATTTCTGTACGGGTTTCAGTATTTATTCAAGTCAGTACTATTCATCCATTATCCGCGGTTAATCTGAGTATCATTCCTATTTCATCAGAGATTCTCTCGACAAAAACAACTACCACATCCCCATTTCATTGTTCGACAATTTTATGAACTATCCCAGATAAAGCAGTGTGAGTCATTGGGGAACGTCAGAGTGCACATACGAATTCAATACGAAATCAGTCAATATCAGGATTCGAGCTAATGAAAAATAATCCCATATCACTAGATCATTTTTCCATTGATATAGTAACTGTATTTCCGTTACTAGGGTCGTGTATTTCTTTTGATGCAAAATTCATATTGTAAATACTTACCCACCAAACTTAAACAACATCACATCCCCATCCGCGACAATATATTCCTTCCCTTCCATGCGCACCTTTCCCTTCTCACGTGCCCCTGACCATCCACCATATTCGACGAGATCCTTCCAGTTCACGGTTTCCGCCTTGATGAATTTTTTCTGGAAATCCGTATGGATCACACTAGCAGCGACGGGAGCCGTATCTCCCTGATGGATCGTCCAGGCTCGTACCTCGATCTCACCTGCGGTGAAGTAGTACTGGAGTCCGAGGAGGTCATAGCAGGTCCGAATAATCGTATCCATCGGATTGAAGTCGATCCCCATATCAGCGAGGAACATTTTTTTGTCTTCTTCTGAGAATTCGAGCATATCCATCTCGATTTTCGCACTTACAGGAAGAACCGGGATTTTGGAGTCTGATATTCCTGTGATAGTTCTGAGCGCAGAATCATTGAACCCCCCGTCCCGAGTACTCGGGACACCCCCCTTCTCAGGGGGGCTCGAGAACCAATCTTCGGTGAGATTCACCGCGTAGATAAATGGCTTGTTCGTGAGGAGATGGAGATCCGTGATCGCGAGCCGCTCTTCTGCTGTCATATCCATCACTGATGCGATCTTCCCTTCTTCGAGGTGTGACTTGAGCCTCGTGTATACATCTTCACGAGATTTTGCCTCTTTATCACCGGCACGGACTTTTTTCTGATTATCACCGATTCTCTTATCGATGGTGTCGAGATCGGCGAAGATGAGTTCGAGATTGATCACTTCGATGTCACGCTTGGGATCGACTGAGCCATTCACATGGTGCACATTCGAGTCGTCGAAGGCTCGGACGACCTGGAGGATCGCATCGACACTGCGGATATGGGAGAGGAACTTGTTCCCAAGTCATTCCCCTTTACTCGCACCTTCCACGAGACCAGCAATATCGACGAATTCGACGTTCGCAGGGACGATCTTTGCACCATTCACGACTCTGCGAATCTGCTCGAGACGCTCATCATTCACATTCACGATTCCGATATTTGGCTCGATAGTACAAAATGGGAAATTCGCAGCCTCGGCTGCATAGGATCGTGTGAGTGCGTTGAAGAGAGTGGATTTACCGACATTCGGGAGACCGACGATTCCGACTTGCATAGTGTATATATATTAGAAGTTAACTTGATCGACGGTGGTACGATTTTTTTTCGCTGGAGTGTAGTCCGTCGAGACCTTATACGCTCAGAAAATCGCGATTACCAAGATGGAGATCAGATAGATCTTCAGGACGACTGAGAGGTATTTCGAGTATTCCTTGAACGTTCCGATATGCATCACGACAATCCCGATAAATGCAAAGAAAATCACGACAATAATCAGATAGACTCAGAGGAGGATAAGATTCATGGAGAAATAGTGAAGACTCCTTGCAGACTATTCATTTTTATGAGAAAAGCAAGATTTCTCGTGGATTAGATTTTTCCCTTCGCTGCTTCATATCCCGCCTGGATGAACTCACTGTATTTATCGAAATTATAATAATCGAGATTATCAAATGCGGGTCGTATATAGATGATATCATCTCTCGATCGTATCGAGCGAGACTCGTTCTGAGTTATGACGATATCGATCGTCTTTCGTAGGATAGAATACGTGTTTCCTACGATTGATTTGGACCAGTTGATCCCAAATATTCGCCTGGTATAATCAATACTCTTTGTGATATCTCGAAGGGCCGATACAGCGATCACTCGTCAGGGTGGGAGTGACTCTATGGGGAGATTGTTCGTGATGCCACCATCGACGTACATGCTGTCATCGATTCATTTTGGCATGAAAACCCCAGGAAGTGAGATCGATGCGCGAACTGCCTCTGAGAGTTTCCCTTCTCTGAAAATCCTACATGCTCCAGTATCGATATCGGTAACGATGATGAGAAGTGGAATCTGGAGGTCAGAGAAAGATCGTCACTCGAAGAGTGTATCGAGGTACTTTTCTATCTTGATGCCTTTGATGGCTCATTTTCTCATATCTGGATCGAGGAGCTTGATCCAGGGAACACTCGCGATCATCTGTTCCATCTCCGCTGAGGTCTTTCCGAGTGCGTAGAGTGTCCCGATGATGGCACCAATACTCGTTCCAGATATGGCAGTCGGTCGCATATCGAGCTCTTCGAGGCGACGTATGACACCGATATGAGCAAGTCCGCGAGCGGCTCATCCGCCAAGCGCGAGGGAAAACATAGATTTTGATATTAGTGGATAGGGATAGTGGGTTACTCTATTGGCTCAACTTATTTCCCCCCGAAAATAGCCCCAAGAAGTCCTCTCGCGATCTGTGCGCCGATAGTTCCACCTGTGCGTCCACCGAGTGACTTTCCGAGTGTTCGACCGAGCGCGGCTGCGAGGGTACCTCCGACATTTTTCGCGATTTTTCCTCCTGTACTATCCATGATCGATGGAGGGTCTCTTTCCTGCATTTGCACCATCTTCTCGCTGATCTTCGCGGTGAGAATCTCATTCGCACTCTCAGGATCGATGGTGATACGGTATTTCTCTACGAGCGATGATGTCATCAGAAATCACTGGAGTTCGTTCTCTGTCAGTGTATCCATGCGTGACTGAGGAGGTGCGATCATCGTATGGACGAGTGCAGTCGGGACGCCTCGTTCATCGAGCGTGGTGACAAATGCCTCACCAATCCCAAGTGTCGTAAGGTCATCAGCGATATGATAATAGTTCGTGATCGGGAAATTCTCGCTCGCTTTCCTGATCGCATCTCGATCTTTTGCAGTGAAGGCACGGAGAGCATGCTGTACCTTCAGTCCGAGCTGAGCGAGGATACTTGAAGGGATATCGATCGGATTCTGCGTGCAGAAAAATATACCGACTCATTTCGAACGAATCAGTCTGATAATCATCTCGATCTCAGAGAGAAGTGCTGGAGATATATCGTCGAATATGAGGTGTGCCTCATCGAATATGAGAACGAGTTTCGGCTTTTCTACATCGCCCACTTCGGGAAATATACTGTAGATCTCAGAGAGGAGTGAGAGCATGAATGTCGAGAAGAGTTTCGGTCTCATCATCATATCCATGAGTCGGATGATGTTCACATATCACCTTCCCATATCGTCGGTTCTCAGAAAGTCCTGCACATCGAAAGAGGGTTCTCCGAAAAATATACTCGCTCATTGTCCTTCGAGTTCGATGATCTTTCGCATGATCGTCCCGACCGTCGAACTCGAGATCATGCCATACTCTCTCTCGATCTCGACCTTCCCTTCATTCGCGAGGTATTGGAGTGTCTTCTTCACATCTGAGAGATCGATGAGGAGGAGTCCATGATCATCACAGTACTTGAATATGAGTGCCATGACACTTTCCTGTGTGTCATTGAGTTCGAGGAGTCTCGCGAAGAGAATCGGTCAGAATTCACTGATGGTCGCACGGAGCCTGACACCATCGGTTCCAGTGAGGGTATAGAATTCTGTGGGGAATCACTGTGGAATCCACGCTGCTTGTCATTCCGGACTTGGTCCGGAATCTTCCGTTTCTTTTCTAGAACTGGAGGATCCTGACAGAGATTCAGGATGACTCGAAGGGAGTATATTCGATGACATGAGTGCGAGTCGTTCACTGATCTTCTGATTCATCTCGCCTGGCATCGCGAGTCCAGAGGCATCCCCCTTCATATCCATCATGATCGTAGGAATACCGTTTGCAGAGAGGGATTCGATGATCTTCTGGAGGGTCTTCGTCTTCCCTGTTCCAGTAGCACCCGCGATGAGTCCATGGCGATTCAGTGTCGAGAGCGGGAGGCTGATCGAAGCCTCAGGCAGAACGACGCCCCGATAGATTGCCTTTCCGAGATCGATACTCTGCCCCTTGAACATATATGATGCCTGGATCTCTTCGATAAATGACATAGAAAGAGCTATAGAGAATTATTCTAGCGAAAGTATAGACTAAGGTCATATCAAAGCAAATAAAAATCATTGAATTCTCAGCACAAATCACTATACTCTGATCATTATCTCTCTAATCCCTCCTCTATGTCGAAAAAAGACCCAACAAAAGTGAAAAAATCGAAAATCATCTCTGATTTCCTCGTCCCCACGATCATCGATAAGATCGGTGGCCAGGAACGAGCGTATGACATCTATTCTCGACTCCTCGAGGATCGTATCATATTTCTCGGTGATGCGATCGATTCCAATGTCGCGAATACCGTGATCGCTCAGCTCCTCTATCTCGAGAAATCAGATCCGAAGGCTCCAATTACCATGTATGTGAACTCTCCTGGAGGGCATGTCACTGCAGGCCTCGCCATCTATGATACCATGCAACATGTGAAGCCTGATGTCATCACCGTCTGTGTCGGACTCGCAGCTTCTATGGGTTCTATCATCCTTGCCTGAGGTGCAAAATGAAAGCGCTACGCACTGAAACACTCCGAGATCATGATCCATCAGCCACTCGGTGGGATGGAGGGTCAGGCGATCGATATCAAGATCGCCGCGGATCATATCATCAAGACGGGAGAGGTTCTCTATAAGATTCTCGCGACGCATTCAGGACAAAAAATCGACACCGTTCGCAAGGACTGTGATCGTGATAACTATATGACGGCTGAAGATGCACTGAAGTATGGACTCATAGATAAGGTATTGTAATGAGAATTTAGTTTTTAGAACTTAGATCTTAGTTGGTAAAAATATGGAATCAAACTATAAAAGCCTTATTGTTTGGCAAAAAGCTTTTTCCCTCACAGAAAAAATTTATAGAGAAAGTAAAACGTTTCCAAAAGAAGAGTTATATACTTTGGGCGATCAACTGCGAAGATCTGCACTTTCTATACCATCAAATATTGCCGAATGAAGTTGAAGAATCGGCGAGGCAGATAAAAAAAGATTTTTTATTATAGCACGCTGATCTGCTTGCGAGGTTGAAACCCAGATACTTATTGCAAGAAGCTTAGGCTATATGGAAGGTAAGACTGCTCAAGAATTGCTCAACTTATGTGAGGAAATTCTAAAAATTCTCACGACCCTCATTTATAAATCCTAAATTCTAAGATCTAAATGCTAAGTTCTCGTATACTCATCCTCTTTACCCTCCTCTTCTTCCCTACCCTCTCCTTCGCGAGTGGTCTTTCGAAGCAAGATGCTTGTGCCTATCCTGAAGGAATTCACCAGAATGAAGTCTATATTCTCTGGTCAGGAAAATTCGTGAGAGTCGATGAATTCCTGAAAAAAGAAGGATTTCTCTATTATTTCATCCATACTTTTCCAGATCAGAAGTCTCTCGATGACTATAGGAAAAATGAAGGAAATCCGAATGCCATGAATGGATATATCCGAAATACTGGATCGTATCTCGCATCGTTTGATTGTTCCCGATCAAAGGTGCGATTCTACTCAAATATTAGTTCGTCGAATGGAACTACATATGGGAAACTGAACTGGATCAATGGGAATATCCTCTCCTATTCCTTAATCAGAGCCGATAGAGATCCATGTACTACGGGACCCGATACGATCCTCGATATGACTCGGATGGTGAATATGCGGTTCGATCGATTTACTGGTCTCCCGAAGTCAACGAAGGATGTTTGTGTTGGTCGGAGTATGTTCCGCAATATCGAAAATAATACAATCCAATTCGATATAGAGGAGCATCATTGGAAGACGGAAGAATCATTTTATTCCCGA
>JAYVLL010000098.1:0-10880 GCA_043759495.1 Candidatus Altimarinota bacterium | reverse complement strand
TATAGTGAGAACTATTCTCACTATTCACCTTGCAATTCATGGAAATTTTCATATACTCGGACTATTCAAAATTATTGATTCCTCTGGCATTTCTAATTTTTCATTTTTAATTTTTTATTCACAGAACGTATGTCTACTATTATTACATCTACTGACGCTGATTTCGCAGCTCATATCGCTACAGGTATCACTCTTGTCGACTTCTGGGCTCCTTGGTGTGGCCCATGCCAGATCATGCTCCCTCGTCTCGAAGAACTCTCAGATACTGTCAGTGGAAAGGCTACCGTCATGAAGCATGATGTCGATTCTGAGCCACAGACTCCGACCCAATTCCGCATCATGAGCATCCCAACTATCATCATCTTCAAGGACGGTCAAGTCGTCGAGAAATTCGTCGGTGTACAAGATATCGCGACACTCGACGCAGCGATAGCGAAGCATATATAGTTTTTAGTATACCTCCACTTTGTCATTCCGACGAAAGGAGGAATCTCTTTTTCCTTCGCTTATCTGAGGTAATACATTCCTTCTCATAAGTTGATATTGAAAGCGATCCCTCATGCTTCGGGATGACAAAATTTATTTGTCGAATATTTTACCTATGTCATACGAATACTATACTACCCTCGGAATCGAGCAAAATGCCTCTCCCGATGAGATCAAGAAAGCCTATAGAAAAAAGGCGATGGAATGCCATCCTGATCGTCATGCAGGCGATAAGGCGAAGGAAGCTGAGTTCAAAAAAGTGAACGAAGCCTATGCTACCCTCTCTGATACACAGAAAAAATCCATGTATGATCAGTTCGGTACGTCCGAATGACAGCAGTGAGGATTCGGCTGATTCTGATGATTCCAGTGAGGATTCGATGTTGATCTCGGAGATATTTTCGAGTCATTTTTCGGTGGATCGAAGGGGCAGAGCCGTCGTCGTGCTGATGTTGGGGAGGATATCGAGATCAGGCTCCGTATTTCTCTCGAGGATGCTATCCGTGGCACCAGTCGTCTCGTAGAATTCAAGAGAAAATCACGATGTACGAGCTGTGGAGGCAATGGATCCAAGGATGGAAATGCGATCAAGACCTGTATTTCTTGTCATGGAAATGGTCAGGTACGTCAGCGAATGCAGACGGTTTTCGGCGTCATGGAACAAGCCGTCACCTGTCCTGACTGTCGTGGATCTGGAAAGATCATCTCTGAGAAGTGTCATGTCTGTCATGGAAAGTGACTCCAGGAAACACTGATAAAGAAAGATATCGACGTCCCAGCAGGTATCGAGAGTGGCATGAGTATCAAGATCCGCGGAGAGTGACATATGGGAGCTGATGGCAATGGTGATCTCTATATCGCCTTCGAGATTCCCGATCGTGAGGCCGGTCTCGTTCGTGATGGGGAGAATCTCCACTACGAGGTACACCTCTCTCCCGCTGAGGCTGCTATCGGAACTGAGAAGTCTCTCGATATACCGATCCTCGGGAAAAAAACTATTACCATCAAGTGAGGGACACAGCATGATACTGAGCTCCTCTATAAACATGAGGGAATGCCATCCGTTCAGAAAAAATGAGCGCAATGACACCTCATCATCCACCTCATGATCGATATCCCGACTCGTCTCTCGAGTGACGAGAAGAAGCTCTATGCAGCACTGCTCGAGCTCCAAGGTGGGAAAAAAGCAGGAAAGTGATTTTTCGAAGGGATTTTTGAATAAGCACTCACGAAAAATGTTTCTCGAACAACGTATCGATGGGGTTCGGGGTGGCAATAGATCCAATATCAAAAATCGAGAATAACTTCCCAATATCGAGTTGCCACCCCGAGACTTTTGCATACTTTTTGTCACAAAAGTATCCTCATTGCATAGGAAAAATGTCATCCAATTGCTTGCAATTCTTCTCTGTTTCGATACTATCTCTCCATATCCATTCGTCATTTTTCATCCATTTGTCTACTTCCTATACAGATCTCGTAAATGTCCCTTCTTTCGGAAAAAAACGAGAGAATAACTTCAATCCTGAACGTGGTGATATCGGATTCTATTGTCGTGACTGTCGGAAAGTGATCGAAGCTATCCAACTCGAACCACAGAAAATCGGAAAAAAAGTGAGAGAATACCTCTATGAATGTCCGAGCTGTCATGGGAAAAGAGTAGCTATAGGGACAAAAGAGGGACTTAAAGAACATTATGATAGGAAAAAATAATCCAATCGAAAAACATATCGAATCAAACATTCGTGCATATCTAGCCAAGGTCGTGCATATGTCACTTGCTACGTGTCATGATACTGTTCCATGGATAACTGAAGTGCATTTTAGCTATGATGATGCTCTGAATCTCTATTTCAGATCCAAGCCATATCGGAGACACAGTGAAGAAATAGCGCAAAATAATACAGTTGCCGGAAATATAGTCAAGGAGCACTGCGTCGGAGAACCAGTAAGTGGAGTATATTTCGAGGGGATGGTAACACTCCTCGATCATGTATCGGATGGAGATAGTGCATATATCACCTATAGAGACCGCTTCCATAAGTCCGAGGCAATACTCGAAGAGGCAGAAAAACCAACCTGAACACAGTTCTACAAAATCTCCGTCACCAGATTTTATTTCTAGGATGGTATCCAGAGTCACCCTTCTGAAAAGTACCAACTAGAATGGAATATATAATATACAAAGTATACTGATAAATACTCGTTCTACTTGTCGAGTATTTTTTATTTGCATTCAGTATTTTTCTGGATATATATAGACGTATATATTGTATATACTTCTCAACTATGGAAAAACTTACCAAAAAAGAACAGATCGTCCTCCAGAAAGTGAAGGAATACCTCCTGAATAAGGAGAAGATCACGATCAGAGCCATCCAGGTAGCTCTCTGATATGCCTCACCTCGCTCGATCTCTGTTCTCCTCGAACAGATCATGTCGAAGGGTTGGCTCTATCGAGACTCACGTGAAGAGCTCTGCCTCTCGCCGAGTCTCCAGAGCGATAGCTACGCTGTACGAAATATTCCCCTCATCGGAACCGTTGCCTGTGGTATGCCGATATTCGCTGAGGAAAATGTAGAAACAGAGATCCCCGTCTCGACCAAGATCGTGAATCAGGTGGATACCTACTTTTTTCTCCGAGCACAGTGAGACTCTATGAATCAGAAGTGAATCAATGATGGTGATCTCGTGCTCCTCAGACAGTCGAATATCGCACAGAGCGGAACGATCGTCGTCGCACTGATAAATGACGAAGCCACCCTGAAGGAATACCGGCAACAATGAGAAACACTCTACCTCATCCCTCACTCAGATAATCCCCGGCACCAGCCGATTATCCTCGATGTGTCAGATGGCAATATCATGATACAGTGAACATTTGTTCGAGTATTTCCTGGATGACTCTTTAACCCATAAATTCTATGAATCTCACTCTCCTTCTTCTCGCGAATTATTTCCTCGCATGAGCCATGATGATCACACTTTTCTCATTCCTGATATAAGGATGATGGTTCTTGGTTCTTGGTTCTTGGTTCTTGGTTCTTGGTTCTTGGTTCTTGGTTCTTGGTTTCATTGTCTCTTCTATCTGCTATCACCTATCTGCTATTCTCTTATATCTCCTAGGTCTTGAATTCTAAATTCTATTTCCTATTTACTATCACTTACCTCCTACTCTTATGACAGATAATCGCAAAGATGCCCTCTCATCCGCTCTCGCTATGATCGAGAAACAATTCGGTGCTGGATCCATCATGAAGCTCGGTGAGAAATCCCACCTCGATATCGAGACTTTTGGTTCTGGATCAATCGCTCTCGATGATGCTCTCGGCGGTGGATATGCGAAGTGACGTATCGTCGAGATCTATGGACCTGAGTCATCAGGAAAGACGACGCTCGCTCTCCATGCTATCGCAGAGACGCAACGTACAGGAGGAACTGCAGCATTTATCGATGCGGAGCACGCCCTCGATCCAGAATACGCACGTAAGATCGGGGTGAATATCGATGAGCTCATCATCTCACAGCCTGACTATGGAGAGCAAGCTCTCGAGATCGTCGATGCACTCGTCCGTTCTGGTGCAGTCGATCTTATCGTCGTCGACTCCGTCGCTGCCCTCACACCAAAGGCTGAGATCGAGGGAAATATGGGGGACAGCTTCATGGGACTCCAGGCACGACTCATGTCACAGGCGCTCCGCAAGATCACGGGAGTGATCAACAAATCGAATTGTACTGTGATCTTTATTAATCAGATCCGTATGAAGATCGGGGTCATGTTCGGGAGTCCTGAGACGACAACAGGAGGAAATGCACTAAAGTTCTATGCATCTCAGCGTCTCGATATCCGCCGCAAGGAGAGGATCGAGGTCGGAACTGGTGATGATAAAGAGGCGATGGGAAATCGCGTCAAGGTCAAGGTCGTGAAAAATAAGATCGCCGCACCATTTCGTGAGGTCGAGATGGATATCATGTTCGCCGAAGGGATATCTCTGGCGGGAGAAGTGATCGATATCGGTTCAGAGAAGTGAGTGATCAAAAAAGCTGGAGCATTCTACTCATTCGGCGAAACTCGACTCGGACAATGACGTGAGAACTCTATCCGATTTCTGAAGGACAATGTGGCTCTCTACAAAGAGATCGAAACCGCAGTACGAGCTGTGATGAAGAAATAAATCCTGGCTCAAAGAGTACAGGTGGACACGGAGCTCAGAGAAGAACAAAAGAAAAATTTGCGTCAGAAGGAATTTGTGCTATACTTAAGCAAGTAAATCTTATCTATGGCAAGTGCTGAGGACACTACATTTACAAATTTAGCAGCTATGGTTGCTAATGATCCAAAATACAGTCGCACTGTATGGAATATGATCTCAGAGTATGGACGTGCGGTTTTGGGTAGTCTTTGACTATTCCAACATACAAGTGATAGAGCAATGAAAATACTCGCATCACCACAAAGTGTAGCATCCGAAAGGGCTATGGAAACGCTTTCGAATACCCAGAATGTTCTGAGTAGATGAGTCGCAGCGAATGATAGTAAACTTCTTCCTGCAGATTCAGTAATACCAAACAATCTTGCCGATTGAAGCACTGTGCAAATTGCAGTACCTCTCAAAAAAGCAGCTTAGTTTTCTCCTTGAAAAAAATCCAAATCTCTCCATAATCGGGGAGATTTTTTGACACAACATCATCCTGAGATCTTCTCAGGATCTTCGATATCATTTCCCTATCTTCGACCATGCTCCGAACACAATTCACCCTCATCGCGAAGCGACAACTCACGCACGATGTCTACGAGCTCACCTATGCGTGTCCTGAACTCTCGAAAGAGCCTCCGAAACCAGGACAATACGTCATGTTCCAGCTCGCCCCAGGACTGAACCGAGCGTATTCCCTCGCATCATCTTCTCTCGGAACTATTGATCAGTTCCCCCAAGATTCTAACATTCGAACCCTCCAACTCTCCAACTCTCCAACCTTCCAACTCTCCAATCCTCCAACATTCACCCTCATCATCAAACGGATTCCAGATGGCCGAGGGAGTCCGATGATCTGTGATGCTCTCGTGGGTACGATATTCTCCGGGATTATCCCGCTCTGACACTTCACACTCCGTGATACTCCGAGGAGTAAGTGTTTCATCGGTACTGGGACAGGATTCGCTCCTCTCTATCATCAGATACTCTCGAGTCGAGCACTCGGAGAGATTCCTCAGAAGTGTACATTTATTTTTGGTGTGAGGAATTTCGCAGACGCGTTCTACGCGCGAGAGATTCTCGAGCTCTGATCTCATTTCGAAGAGTTCGAATATAGACAATATTTTTCCCGTGAATCTGTTGTACCAACATTCGAACATCCAACCAATCCACTATCCAACCAATCCACGAGCTGTCTCAATGGCTACGTCACCGACTGGATCACTCCGATGAGTGTTATCGAACATGAAGAGTTCTATATCTGTGGATCTCCTGCGATGGTAAAGAGCGCACGAGAGCGACTCGAGACATTCGGTATAGAAAAAGAGAATATTTTCTGGGAACAGTTCTAGTGAGCCACTTTCGCGACTTCATATGGTGCCAATCTTTTCAATCAGGCTCATAGTATGATCTCCAACAGATATCACTCTCGTACCATTTGCTTCTGTATATCTATTTTCTCGATGATCTCTCTCACAACAGTGAGATATTCATCACAATCTATGTCTATAGCAAATAATGTTCCTGCTGTTGGATAGATAATCTCATTGCACTGATCGAGCAATCTCTGGAAACCGATTATGTACTCAGGCGGATATCCCTCACTATGAGTGAGGTCATAATGGCGAATACAATGGATGTCTAAGTTAATATCATATCGAGCCCAGAGAGTTTGTAGCCAGAGTCTGATCGCTTCAGATTGTGGATGTATTCACTCCACACCATCTCTCAGGAGCTGCATCAGTGGAAGTATTGATCATGTAACTCTTGCCTCTATGCTATGCCAGAGTTGATCCAGTTGGTACATGATATATTGCGGAGTTTCCAATATTGTGTTGGCCATACTCAAGAGTCCGATAAGTTTATCGTGGATGGCTCTAACAGAATTATAGATATCAGAACTCTGAATTGCCAATGGCAGAAGCGCATCGTATGATACTATAAAATTCGCAACACAGTAATCTCATCGTGACACTTTTTCCTCTATCCAATGGAGATGACTCTCTAGGACTTGAAGTGAGTAATCGATATCTGTTGTACCATTCCCATTTCTGATAGCATCCTCTACGATTCACAAAATATCATACTTTTTCAGTGGCGACTGTACTTGAGGATTGTTCATTTATTTTATAGGGCGATCGTAATAGTTCGGCGAAAGAGTAAAAATTAGTGTAGCGTGCAATTCCTATCAATAGAGAACATTCAGGAAGGAATTTCACTCATTCTTCAATCTGGATCAAGCAATTGATATACTCTTTCTACCTTTCACTCAAACCGACTCATCACTCAGTCAACGACTCCTCTACGTTCCATAATATTTCTACAAAGATGTGCAATGTATGAGAAGGTAAACAAAGTACATAATATCTGTTCATCATGCGGCGTATTTAAGATCCAATTTCTACGCACTACCCCTGATTGTCTCTCAACACTTTGTATCCATTGACTCAATGTTGATTGTGTACTGCTGTTACTTATCGCCGAAAGCATATCCCAGAACACTGAGATATTCGCTGGAGTAATATTCCCATCGAGGACCTGAGAATGAAGGGCATTAAGTCTAGTCGCTTCCATAAGCTGAGTATAACCAGAAGTCTTTTGGAATTGATTCCCTCTTCATGCAGATTCCATTGCACTCGGATTACTCTGTACACTAGCATCACCTCGTTCTGTATCCCACATAATTAGAAAGGTTTATGAAAATTCTGTCATACCCTTGCTCCAACGATCTTCCTCACCGCCTTCATCGAAGTCATTCATGATATCTTGGTTCCAGCGAGAGAGTGCATAGAGCGTATCATTGAGTGCCATATTGCGCCAGTCGATGATGAAGTCATCTGGCTCCGTCTCAGATCCAGCGATATAGTATGCCATCATGACCGAGTAGCCTTGTTCTTCGGCTATCTGATTGATCCGCTTGATATATTCCTGGACTTTGTCGGTGAAGTCGGCGCGTGAGAGTGGTGGAGTCATAGGTTAGTTTTATTATTATAGTGAATATATATCGATACACAAGTAAAAAAGAAAAAAATCCGCATTTTGTGCGGATTCCTGTGATATGCTTTTCTAGAATGACCGCTTGATGAATGCTTCGAATGCTCCTGTCTCATGAGTCGCATCGGCTATGGTCTCAAACGAGAACCCTGCGACTGCTTTCCAGACGACTGATTCTGTACTTCCCGCTTGATCATACCAGTTCCAGTGTCCGATAGAGATCCAGACTGTACGATTCATCGAGTATTTCGGAGTCGTACTGCTAGGATCATTCGCTGTTTTCAGGTGACTCTCGAGATTGGATCGAGCTGGATACCTGTCTGAGTCATGGGCTTTCGGATTACTTTCACCTCTTGTCGTACTGGAGTGCGTGCCTCACCAGAGACTGATGCAGCGGATAGCTCAGAGACAAGTGTCGAAGCGATGAAGATACAGAAACATGTGAGAAAAAACTGTCGCATACAATGAAAAATAAAAAATACTCGTTTTATTTTATCGATTCTTCTATAATAGCAAGAAATAAGACCTCTACAAATCCTATTTCTCTCTCATTATCATACTTTTTAGTAGACTTTCTTTTTCCAGACGATCGCATCACCTCCGCGAGTATGTATCGTGAGCGTATTCTCTGAGAGGACATATGTGGCATTCTCGAGATGCAGTGCATTTTCGACATCCATCGCATCGGTCATACAGTACATCTTCGTCGAGATGAGTTGTGAAACAGAGAGATTTGCCCAGTCAGCCGTATACGATCCTGAGAATGTATTGCAGAGATTCACATAGATCCTATTTCTGGTAAAGGAAAGTGTTCCTGGAGATGTGATCACGGTGCCATTGAGCATCGCTATAGACCAGTCAGTGTTCGGAAGGTATGTATACGAGTATCTGGGCTGTGAGAGGATTCGTATCAGGGTATAGTGATATGCGGATCGATCGCTGAGAGCATCGCGCTTCACGAGGAGTCTGTAGTTATATCCTGGTAGATAGTGGAAACCGATGATCGGATTGGCTAGGATCTCATTTCCAGAATGATGTTTTACCTGGAGGCAGTTCTGCGTCGGATCTGCTACGCAGGGAACACTCTCATGGAGGATATTGATCACAGCGACTCGTTCTTCTGATGGGCGGATACATCGAGCGAGTCGAGCCTCCCACATATATCCATCGACCGTGATGCATCCATGAGAATCTCGATCTCTCCAGACGACGATCGGATCGATCGGTGGGATTCCATCATCACAGGCTCATTGAGTGACCTTTTTCACTCCTGCTGCAGCTGCCATACAGCTATTACCATATGTCTGACGGATCGGTTCGCAGGGAGTACTGACGCACTGAACCGTGGTATAGCCACAGACTGGAGCATATTGCGTCGTACAGAGTATCGGATCAATATATGGTGGATGGGGAATGGGTGTACTATTTGGAAGTATCGGATAGGTTGTTGCCGAGACAGAGACGATACTGAGTGTGAGGAATCAGAGAGATATACCGAGAGTCATCAAGTAATAGGAGAATTTCATATGCATAATGGTTAAAGTATGTGAACGTGACTGAACTATAGGTTATAGAATAGTAAACATACGGACCATATAAAGTATATGCGTAAGGAGTGGTTTTTACTAATCCCTTCACGCAATATTCGCGAAGAACTCACACGAAATACCATCTCCAGGATTCTCTAAACAAATATTTCACTGAGATTTTTCATAAAATCTGTAGTATCTCCAAAGTAGTTTGGATATGCCTTCTTGAGGCTTATTGCAGATTCTAGAGAAAATAACACAATTTGCTTATCTTGGGACTCTTGATTCTTTTGTTCCTGATTCGCATAGAGATCTGTTGCGAGATTGATCTCACTATTGGAAAATCTCTTTATCTGAATCGTATGCGCTGTGGTGTCGAGGATCAGGAGTATATATCACTCTTTTTGTTTTTCTTCTTTCGAGATCACTCTCGGACGCTAAAGTCATAAAAAAGACCCCTAGAGAGGGTCTTTTTTATTGGGAGAGATATCTCCACCGAATAACCTTGTTGTTCTATCAACAGGAACATTATATCAGAATTCCTAGAAAATCAAAAAGAAAAATCCCTCAGAAGTGTAGGAATTTTTATCTATCCACTCAAGTTAAAAGACTTAAAAACTGTCTATCTTTTATAAATAATTCGATTGCATATTTTGCTAAAAAAGCCAATCTTCTATAGTAAAAATCTAAATTAAATGTTTCTCAATTTTGTTTTTTTTCTCGTAGAATCTGAGATAATTTAGCAGTATTTCAATGAATAATACAAGACCTAATATCATATAATTTTTTTACATCTTGATATGCAATTTCTCATGAATGGCATAGATTTTTATATTCTTCATCTTTATCAATTTCTCTTTTATAAAACAAATACCTTTCTTGCAATATGGAAAGTCTTTGTGTAAATCTCTGTGATATGCTATCATCAGAGATTTTAGGATTCTTTGTTTCAGTAATTACAATAAATTCTAGCAAACTTGAAAGCATTAAAAATTTAACTTTAAGATTATTTGAGTCAAATACTGCACTCATCATTTCTAAAATAAAATCAAGGTCATTTTCTTTAATTTGGAAAACATCGTCTATTAAATACTTGAATCAGGTTATCTCTATGGAATTTATTTTTGTAATTCCTCAGAATACAAAGGTCCTGAATTCTCGATTCTTTAAATTAAATTCTCTATGTTCTTTTCATATATGTCATGAAATACTTATGCTTCTTCAGATTTCTTTTAACTCATCCGAAAAAGCACCCTGAATGAAGAATTCATTATTAAAAGTTGGATTTTCCAAAAAACAAAAGAGCTTTAAGATATTTGTCTTTTTAGCGTATTCAGCATATAAGCGAGCGTAATTCTCCATTGAGATCAACTCTAATTTATTATGTATTTCTACTTGATAGAGAGATATTTCATTATCATTTAAATTACCAATAAATTTGAGCTTTAAATTATACTTCTCACTTATGATAATTTCATCAGGTCATTTTCATAAAATTGGAATTACAATATCACTAAAAATTTTATTCATAATTTTTATTTAACAAAAATCCCCACCTAAAAAGTGGGGATCATATTTCCTATTACTTCGTCTCCTCCACCTCCGCCTCCACTGATCCATCATCATTCTTTTTCTCAGTAGCATCCGCCTCTGGAGTTGCTGCGGGATCTCCTGC